>NZ_JAUSCG010000105.1 GCF_030651615.1 Methanocalculus sp. | reverse complement strand
AATTTGAATTTAAGAGATAATTGTTGTTGCAGGAATCAAAATACCTCCATTTTAGCTCTAACTATTTTGGAGCCAGGTTTCGTTGCTGGTTAGTTCCACTTTTTTATTTATTTGCCCTATTCTTCGCCTAATTTGAATTTAAGAGATAATTGTTGTTGCAGGAATCAAAATACCTCCATTTTAGCTCTAACTATTTTGGAGCCAGGTTTCGTTGCTGGTTAGTTCCACTTTTTTATTTATTTGCCCTAAGAGAAAAGGGCAATTGACAGTCTGATTGGAATTTCCGGAAGATTCTTTGTTCATGGTTAGTTCAGGCCGGTCTCGGGCCTTAAGAAAACAACCGCCAATAAAACTGTAAATATATGCCTCTTCTGGTTCATTGGTGACACAGGAGGATAATGATCACCGACACAACAGAACGCGGTCTCAAACGACTGATCTGCACAGCACTCACCGGCGCTCCATGATACACGGGAGGTATCGTCGGAGAACGTCCGGCAGCATATGCATCCTGATGGGTCTGTGGTGATCCGAATAATTATCTCCGGAGATACTGCGTGGATATTGAAAAACTCCGCATCTTTCTTCATGCAACTCAGCCGGTGGATGGCAGACACCATATTCGGGCTGACTTATGAGGAAAGGGCAACAGGATAGAAAAGTTACGGCATTCTCTACCTGTCACGTCCGGTCCGGAAAACCCCATCCCCGATCAAAACCATTATCCTTCTTTTCAGCCATTGAGATAGCAAAGGAGGAGAGTTATGGATTCATGGAAATGCACCATATGCGGACACGTCTATATTTCAGAGAAGGAAACTACAAAATTTGAAGAACTCCCCGAGGACTGGGTCTGCCCGGTTTGTGCAGCACGAAAAGCCCTCTTCGTGAAGAAGGAGTGAGAGTACATTGGTTGTTAGAAAGATAAAAGACGGAATCTCCTGGATCGGTGCAATCGACTGGGACCGGCGTCTCTTCGACTCACTTGTCCCGACACCGAAAGGAACGAGCTATAATGCCTACCTGATTCGCGGGAGCGAAAAGACTGCCCTCCTCGATACCGTGGACGAAACGATGGAGATGGACCTGATCACGAACCTGATGACAGAGAATGTCGATAAGCTCGATTACATCGTCATCCACCATGCCGAACAGGATCATACCAGCTGCCTCCCGCTCGTCCTTGACCTCTATCCAACAGCAGTCATTGTGACAAATGCAAAATGCAAGGAGCTTCTCATTGAGTTCTTCGGAATCGATGAAGGACGTTTTACGGTTATTGAAGACGGAGAAACCCTGGATCTCGGCGGTAAAACACTTCAGTTCATACTGGCACCCTGGGTCCACTGGCCTGACACGATGTTCACCTATATCCCTGAAGATAAGATCATCTTCACAACCGACTTCCTCGGGTCGCATCTTGCAACATCGGATCTCTTCATAAACGACCCTGAAAGGCTCTATGAGTCGGCAAAAAGGTACTATGCAGAGATCATGATGCCATTTGCAGGCAGCATCCCTGCATACCTTGACAAGATTGAAAGCCTGAATGTTGACATAATCGCTCCAAGCCATGGCCCTCTCTATGATAACCCGGACCTGATCCTCGGTTATTACCGGCAGTGGGCGGCGGGTGCACCGAAGAACACCGCGGTGATCGCGTATGTCTCGATGCATGGAAGCACAAAGAAGATGGTTGATATCCTCTCAAACGCACTCGTCGGAGAAGGAGTTCATGTCGAGCGGTTCAACCTCGCAGAGAGCGACACCGGACTGCTCGCAATGGCACTTGTCGAGGCGAAGACGATCATCATCGCCACCCCGACCGTCCTCTTCGGCGCCCATCCGCTTGCAGTCTATGCAGCATATCTGACAGCTGCCATTAAACCAAAGGCAAAGTATGCAACGGTGATCGGATCGTTTGGCTGGGGCGGAAAGACCGTGAAGCAGATCAGTGATATGATCGCCCCCCTGAAATGTGAGATGATCGAGCCCGTCTATGTGAAGGGTCAGGCGGTCGAGAAGGATATCACCGCATTAAAACAGCTCGCAAAGACGATTACAACAAAACATGCAGAATCAAATTAATCAACATACCTCATCTTTTATTAAGTTGAAGAGTCCACATGCGCTTGATCGATTATGACCAACGTACATGAGATCTACAAATGTGGTGTCTGTGGAAACATCACCGGGGTGATGCATAATGGCAACGGCAAACTCGTCTGCTGCGGAAAAGAGATGCAGCTCCTAACTGAGCAGACAGCAGACGTGACGACTGAAAAACATGTGCCGATCATCAAAAAGTCCGGAAAAGGCTACACCGTCACCGTCGGCTCAACCCCTCACCCGATGGAGCCGAACCATTATGTCGAATGGATCGAACTCCAGACAAAGAACGGAGTCTGCATGGCATTTTTAAAGCCCGGGATGGCACCAACAGCGTACTTTGAGACCGACGACGAGCCGGTGAAGGCAAGAGAGTTCTGCAATATCCATCTGCTCTGGGCAGATCGGTGATAATGCTCTTTCAGTTACCTTTTTTTCTCACTCACATTGTATTTCATCTTGTTCAGGCAGGGAGACCCCCTGCGCAAGCGGGGGTAGTTGACGAAGGAATAGAAAGACTACATCATCCATAAAGAGTGTTGTCGCTCCAAAGATCTCAGATCACCCTGATACAACACCATCACTTGAGGAGCGATTCATGCGAGTACTTGTACCAGGACCTCTGAGCAGATAGACCAGGCATAGTATCCACCATCCCAAAACCTCTATATCCCTCATCTTCCAGTACTCTCTTATGACATCTCAACCCTACCGGATCAACGAGACCTTCTCTCCCGATCCCGCACTGGCGAAGTATTACTATCTCACCTTCGCAATCGTCCTCATCATCGCTCTTCCCTTCTGCCTCGGCATGATAGCAGTCGCCGGAGAGATCGCTGGTATCCTCATCGCCATCCCGATCATCGCTATCCTCGCCTTCACCCTCTACTGGCTCCCCCTCTACTACCGGTCGATCCGCTACGAACTGACACAGACCGAGATCACCTGGAGACGCGGGGTCTGGTTCCGGCAGAACGCGATCGTCCCATACTCACGGATCACAAATGTTGATATCGTACAAGGACCGGTGATGCGGCTCTTTGGGATATCCTCACTCAGGATTCAGACAGCAGGGTACTCGGCACAGCCGAATGCCGAACTGAGGCTTGACGGCATCACCGACCCCGAGACGCTCAGGGAGCTGATCATGGGATTTGTCAGGTCAGGTCCTGGAATCGCTACAGAATCGGGAGGAGCGGGGATTCAACAGCCATCAAATGATCCGCTTCTTGAAGAGATTAGACAGATCAGAACCATATTAGAACGAATTGATAAGAAAACCCGGTGAATCCAAAACGATATGATAACATTTATATTACACCTATCTTACACAAGAGAGATAGTGAGAAGATATGGCAAATAAGACCCTGACAACGAACCAGGGAGTGCCGGTTGCCATGAAAGAGATTTCGAAACGTATGGTAGGCAACCTGACACAGGCTGATCAGAAATCTGGAAAACATGTCACAAAGGAAATGAAACTTGCATAGATCAGAGGCACCACCCCGCCTCATCTCCTGGAACATCACACTCCGCTGCCCACTGAAATGTGCCCACTGTTATGTGGACGCAGGGGAGCACGAAGCAGAGGGTGTTCTATCGACAGAAGAGGCGAAGGTGGTCATCGACCAGATCGCAGAAGTCGGAAGGCCGATCGTCGTTCTGAGCGGGGGAGAACCACTCGAAAGAGAGGATACCTGCGAGATAGCACGGTATGGAACAGAGAGGGGACTCCGTATGGTGATGGGCACTTCAGGATATCTCCTCGACCACAAGATGGCAGAACACCTGAAGACCGCCGGGATTTCGGCAGTGGCAATCAGCCTCGACTCAACAGACCCGGTGATCCATGATACCTTCCGGGGTGTACATGGAGCATGGGAAAAAGCCGTGTCGGCGATCGATCACTGCCATGCAGCAGGTATAAGGGTTCAGATCAATATGACGGTGGTTCAGCCGAAGAGTGAGAATATTGATTCCGTAATCCGTTTTGGGACCAGAAGAGGAGTGAAAGACTTTCATCTCTTCTTCCCGGTGCATACCGGGCGGGGAGAAACAATCAACCTCATGACCCCTGAAGCGTATGAAGCCCTGATCCGTCATCTGCTCACCCGATATCAGGGGAGCGGCATCAACATCCGCCCAACCTGTGCACCCCAGTTCCGGCGGATAGCAGATGAACTCGGGGTGCATAATGCCGCATGGGGACGCGGATGCCTCGCCGGGATCACATACTGCCGGATCTATGCAACAGGTATCGTTACACCCTGCCCCTATCTCCCGGTGGCAGCAGGAGATCTCAGGACAACCAGTTTCAAAGAGATCTGGTATGCATCTGATCTCTTCATAGCACTCAGAAATCCGGATAATCTCACCGGAAAATGCGGTCACTGCACATATAAAACAGTCTGTGGAGGGTGCCGTGCCCGTGCATATCAGGGGCATGCAGACACCCGGTGGTGTGATGGTCTGATGAAACCACAACCCCTCAATGGAGAGATCTTTGCCGAAGATCCCTGGTGTTTCCACCAGCCGGGCGGGGTGATACAATAAACCCGGACAATGAAGTTGATCGAATCGATCTCCTCATCCTTGATGCCCTTCAGGATGACCTCCCCCTCGTCCCAAAACCCTGGAAGCTGATCGCAGATGGAATCGGCATCTCCGAATTGGAATGCATACAAAGGATCTCACGTCTGATAGAGGGTGATATCATCAGGAACATCTCACCCATCTTTGAATCCCGAAGATTTGGATTGAGAGCAGGCACCCTCATCGCTCTCTCAGTTCCCGAGGATCAAGTCTACCAGGTCGTTGAGATCATTAACAGCTATCCCGAGATCTCACACAACTACAGACGGGATCATCACTACAATATATGGTTCACAATATCCGGGCGTAAAGAAGAAGAGAACCATTCGATTTCTTGTGAGATATGCAGGAGAGCAGGTATATCAGAAGAGAATATGATCGCTCTTCCTACAATCAGGTCATATAAGATCGATGTCCGGTTCTCCTGCATCCCTGAAGAGGAGGAGCATGAAGCAGACAGATAGAGAGCTCTTAAGAGAGCTGGAGAGAGGCATCCCCGTTTCAGAAAGACCATTTTTAGAGATCGGAGAACGGCTTGGCATCACAGAAGATGAGGTGATCTCCAGCATCAGCCATTTCAAAGATGAAGGGATTATCAGAAAGATCCGGGCACGGATCAACCAGAGAAGAATAGGAATTAACGCAAATGCACTCGTTGCATGGTCTGTTCCACCAGATTGGGATGGATTTTTGAGGCTGTCATCTCTTCCCGGCGTCTCCCACTGTTATCTCAGGAAGCCGGTCAGGGGAAGATGGGACTATAATGTCTATACCGTTCATCATAACCATGAAAGAGACGAAGTCTATGAGAACGTCGATTCATTTGCCAGGAGTGAAGGGATCACAGACTTCATCGTCCTCTTCAGCACCGAAGAGTTCAAACGCGTTCCTGCGGTCAGAATCGATGAAAATGGAGATGGATTGATTTGAACCGGATTACACAATGTATGCATGGAAAAGGAACAGTGAGTGGCATGATGCATCATCGCCATGCAGGAGATGAGCCGGTTCCAGGTAAATATCTCGCCTTTTTATCCAGGTACAGACCGGTCATCTTCTGGAACCTCACCGACCGGTGCAATCTGAACTGTACTCATTGCTACAGCAGGTCAGGTCCCAAAAACGGTGCTGATGGTGAATTATCAACAGAAGAGGCGATTCATTTCATCGATGACCTCGCCGAAATGAAGGTGCCGCTCATACTCCTGACAGGGGGGGAGCCACTCCTCCGCGAAGATATCTGGGACCTGGCATCCCACGCAGAGAGAAGAGGCATCATGACCGCTCTCTCTACAAACGGCACCCTGATCACACCTGAGATCGCAAATAGGATCAAAGAGAGCGGGATCGGATATGCAGGGATATCCCTCGATGGAGCGGTTGCTGCCACACATAACAGGTTCCGTGGATCTCCTGATGCTTTTGAGCGAACAATTGCAGCCTTTGCTCACTGTAGAGATGCAGGTATCAAAACGGGAGTTCGGGTAACGCTGACGAAAGAAAATTATTCAGAACTCCCATCACTCATCGACCTTGCAGAAGAGATCGGTGCAACACGGTTCTGTCTGTACTGGCTCGTCCCAACAGGCCGTGGACTTGATGCTTACAACCGTCTTCAGCTCTCAGGTGACGAAGCATCAGCTGCACTCACCCTTCTCTATGAAAGAGCAAAAGAGACCGACCCAAAAACAATGGAATTTCTTACCGTTGATGCACCTCAGGATGCAATCCATCTACTTGCTTCAATGAAAGATGATCAGGCAGAAGATCTCGCCGAGGCAGAAGAACTCATAGCCTCATTACATGGGGGATGTAGTGCGGGTACGAAGGTAGCAAACATCGATCCGAGAGGCAATGTCTATCCCTGCCAGTTCGCACGGTCCGACGAACTGCTCGTCGGAAACATCAGGGAACAACCATTCAGGGATATCTGGGATACAGATGATAATCAGGTCCTGACACTATTCCGGAGAAAACCGCCTCTGTTAACCGGCAGATGTGGGGAGTGCAACCACAAGGCACTCTGCGGGGGCGGCTGCCGTATCCGTGCACTCAGGATCTGCGGGGATATCCATGCGGAAGACCCCTTCTGTTTCTTACGAGAAGGAGAGGATTAACCCTCCCCGATCTCTATCCTGACTGCACCCGGCACCAGATCGATCAACTCATCTGCTGTTTCGGGATGGCAGGTGAAGTAGAGCACCTGGCATGTATCACCAAGATCACCGATAGCACGACATGCCTGTCTCCTCCGTTCAGAATCAAAGTTCACCATGATATCATCAAAGATGAGTGGTATTGGAACCGATGTATCTGCATAGTCTTTGATATACCCAAACCTGAGTGCAAGGTAGAGTTGTTCGGCTGTTCCGCGTGAGAGTTCATCAGTCTTCTTTCTGGCACCACTCTCTTCTTCGACATACAGATCAGATCCGTCAAGCGGCATCACAATCCTGGTATACTGTCCGTTTGTGAACCCTGAAAAGAAATGGCCCGCTTCTCTGAGGATATTTGGCTGCCTGTCCCGTTCGAAATGCTCGACGGCTTCAGAGAGGATGGCAGATGCCGCTTTAAAGACCGCCCACTTTCGGTTAAGCTGATTAAGCTCTTCAAGAAGACCTGCTTCACGGGAGAGAAGTGGGGAGAGGGTTTGATCTTCTTCAATCTGACGCTTCGCAAGACCGAGTTCCCCCTGCATCCTCTGAATCTCAGCCAGCCTTGAGAGGAGCCCTGAAAGTTCCTCCTCCATTTCAGTTCTATATGAGGGTGAGAGGATCGGATCATATTCAGGAAGTGCTCTTCTGATCGCCTCGTACCTGTTCAGACCGCTGATCCTCCTGATCTCTTCGGTTGAAATACGGATGGATTCTTCAAGCTTCTGCCGCTCACGGGAGAGACGCTCCATCCGGCGGAGATCAGCTGGATCAAGAGCATCAAAGTCTGATAGGAATGTTAAAAGTCGCTCCTCTGCCTGATTGAAGAGGATAAGAGATTCATCATACTCCCTCTGCTTCCTCCCGGATGCAGACCGTATCGTTTCCATGGTCCGCCTCTTCTCCTCTTCTGAGTTAAGAAGCGATACAAGTTCTTCCAATCCAAAATCAGGTGATTTTTGAGAGGAGAGAGAACAATGATCCAGAAGAGCCCGGACCTTTTCTTCGAAATCAGCAATTTCATCCGAGATTCTCATCTGATCTTCTTTCATGCCTAATATCTCTGACCTGAGACGGCAGGCTTTTTCGACCGCTGTGAAGAGATCAGGGAGGAGATCGGGATTCATCAATGCAGGAATACCACGATCTTCGCACCAGTTCTGCCAGGCGGAAGAGGCGGCATCATGGTTTAAACGGGCAGCCTTTGCCGTCTCTTCTGCCAGACTCAATGCTGACGCAGCAGCATCGGCACGAAGACGGGCAGAGGCACTATCCTCCTCAAGTACTGCTGCTTTTTCAGCACTGCTGAGCTGATCCAGAAGAGCATGAACGATCTCATCTGCCCGGCTTCGTGAAGGAGCAGGGTCACTGCCAAGATCCGATGAAAGAGCGGCAATCATTTTGTTCAGTCTGCTCTTCTCTTCAAGAGCAACCCTCTTCTGATCACCGATCCGTTGATGATCAACGGTATATTCATCTTTCTTTGGATCAGTCTCTGTATGCCGCTTCTGTCCACGAATTGTGACAAATATACCTGCGGCTGAGATGAAGAGGATAAGAGCCAGAATCCCTGCGATATCAAGCCTTCCTGTCACAAGACCTGAACCGAGCGCGATCGAGGCTGAGATAAGGACAAGGAAACCCGGCCAGGTTGGAAATGCCGTTGGAGCAAGGGATCTGATGATCTCATCTGTTCGTGCCTCTTCAAGAGAGAGGGAGTTGATCCGCTGATCGAGTTCATACAGATCCTGCACAGCCCCCTTCAATTCTCTCGATTTGGATAACCAGGATCTCACAGTAGCCGGAGTTTGGACCAATCCCAGCTGATCACGACGGTTCAAAAGGGCTGTCAGATGCTCCTGCCGCTCTTCAGAATCATGAGACGCATGCCGAAGAGAAGATTCGGCATCAGATAGGAGATGGGAGGTTTCGGCAACACGGGATCGGATACGTGCTGCTTCATCACGGGCCGCTACAGAGAGATCAAATCCGGAGATCATCTCCTCGTTCCACCCATCACCAAGGACCAGCCGTGTCTCCTGAAGGAGTGTCGTATGATGGGAGATTCTGCGGTTAAGATCAAACAGATCTCTAAGATCTGCACGATACCGATCAACTCCCCGCTCAAGGTCACGAATCTGATCCGAGGCAGAGAGGAGAGTACCTCTCAGTTCGATCGCTGAACATTCTTTTTCCAGACCCTCAATATCCCGTCTGAGACCATCACAGAGTTCTCCTGACTTCTCAACTCCGACCTCCATCCGGGTAAGTGTTTCAAGCAGATCCTCAGGATATACCGGCAGAACGGGGATCTCCCGGAGTGACTGTCGTGCAATCTGTTCAGCCGCATACACATCCCATGCCTGTGCAAGTGCTTTCATCCATGCGATCTCTTCAGAGATGAACGCCTGCTTCTTCTGAAAGGAGATCCGCTCTTCTTCAAGAAGATCCGCTTCACGGGTGATCCGGTCATATTGCTGCTGCATCGCCTCTGCGGACCTGATCTTTTCCCGGATAGAACGGAGATCATGGACCAGAAGATTAACCTTCTTCTGCTTTCCACGGGGGATGAAGATATCATCAGCCGATGCGGAGAGGAGAGATTCTACATCCCTGACCGGAAGGTTACCAGATCCTGCAAGGGCAAGCCGGTCCCGTATCTCACTTCGGTTCAGGTTGGCGAAATCGGAGAGATCAGAGAGGCCTATCGCACAGACGGTTTCATAGAAGGCGGAGTCAAGCGGCCCGGTGAGAGATCGGAATGTTGCAGATGATACGGGAGAACCTTCAGCCAGGGTAAGAAGAGGAGCGCCCCGCACTCCATTCCGGGTCAGCGAGTAGTTCGTTCCATCAATACCCTCGATATCCAGCCTGCCTCCGTGAGATCCACCGTTCAATGGACGGTAGTGGTTGATATTCCTTCTTCCATCAGGAAAGCCAAAGAGCATCCTCCTGATGAAGGCGAGCAGAGTCGTCTTACCTGCCTCATTTGGCCCCGTGATCACCGTAAGCCGGTCTCCAAAGGTGATTGCCGGTCTCCAGTCATGAAACCTTCCAAATCCATCGATATAGAGGGATCGGATCTTCATGCCGTCTCCTCCGGAGTGAGGAGTGAGAGGAGGAGGGCTTCTGCTTCAGATACAATCTCCTGAACCTGAAGGTCATCAAAAGATGAGAGATCAGATCCGACAGAAGAGTCAGAAATACCCTGGATCTCTTTCTTTAAAAGGGCGAATATACCTTCACCAGGAACAGCTACATCACCTATCCGGCAGATCTCTCCAAGGAGGTCTTCACGACTTTTGATCTCGTCACGATCAATCTTTGGCAGAGTTTTTTGGATGATCTGATCGATATGAATACTTGCTTCTCCGACCGGAGAATCTTCTCTGAATCGTTTTATAAGCGCCTCAATTCCCCCTCTTCCGGTAAGGGTTGCATGTATGCCAGTTATACCGGTCAGGATCACCCGGCAGATGAGAGCACAGTTCAGATCTTTCTGAGCTTCAGGGAGGCGGAGGCGAATCAGCTCTTCAATACCCCCGATATCATTTATTCCCGTGATATCAACAGATATCTCCTTGAAAATATACCGGGCTGTCGGGTGGTGTGTCACCTCTGTGCTTCCATCAACACCGACTCTGACGAGGCAGCAACCCCGCCACCCGGTCTCACCCATATCCCGCCCCTGAGGATTGCCGGGATAGATGATCCGTGTTCCATCATAAGAGAGATCAGCAGGTTTATGGATATGACCAAGGGCGAAGTAGTCGTATCCAAGGGAGATCAGATCTCCCCTGCTGCAGGGGGCATACGGGTGATGCCCTTCCATCCCCCCGACTGTGCAGTGAAGAAGCCCGATGGTATACGGCCAGTCCCGTTCCCGTTTTGGAAACCTGAGTGCAAGGTTCTCTGTTACGGAAGCTGTCGGAAAACTCATGCCGATGATCCTTGCAATCGGCTGATCCCGCATATGGTCGATCACTTCGGGTTCCCTGGATGAGGAGATATGTACCGTATCCGGGAGCGTAACGGATCTCGCCCATCCATCATCCGGGTCATGGTTGCCATGGACAATATAGGCTGAGATCCCCTTCTCACCAAGACGCTTCAACCCGGCAGCAAACTGGAGCTGCGCCTGGATATTATTGTCTTTGTTGTCATAGATGTCACCAGAGATGAGGAGGAAGTCCACCTTCTCCTCGATAGAGAGGCGTATGATCTCCTGCCAGGCATCATAGGTCGAGAACGGGAGTGCTTCATCATCCATGCCAGCGGGGGTGATGATCCTGCTTCCCAGATGGAGATCAGCGGTATGAACAAAACTGAAAGAAGTGTTTGGATCCCTTGATAAACGCCCCATACTCCTTCATTATGTGAGAAGAGGTTATAAGTTTGGTGAAATACCTATCACGATTTATTTTGACAGACAGAGAGAATTCAGATAAGAAGAAAAAGTTTTTTCAGATATCAACAGAACATTCCACTATGACACAGCAAACATACAAAGGACACTGCCTCATCGGGGATGTCGAAACAACCAAACGAAAGGCAAAGAATGAATGCATCCGCCAGCTCACAAAAGAGCGGGATGCAGACTCAAACACAGAGTCATGGATGGTCATGTTTCAGGGGAGATATAAACCGGAATACTGGATCATCCTCCTTATTAAGAAGGATGCAACACTGAAGTCGATCGATAGAACATTGAGGGATCTCTGGCTTGAGTGTTGCGACCACCTTTCTCTCTTCACAATCTGTGGACATAGATTTCGATCCGGCCAGGATTGGGATGGGGAAGATGATCAGATGGATGTGAAAATAAACAGGATATTTGCGGTCGGTCTCACCGGAGAGCATATCTATGATTTCGGCTCAACCACATACCTTACCTTCAAAGTGCTCGATCTCGTTTTATACGAACCGAGAGGTTTGAATGGGATCGAACTCATCGCCCAAAATGATCAGCCTGATATCCGCTGTTCCGTCTGCGGACAAAAAGCAACGTTAATCTGGCCGGAATATACATCTGATGAGTTTTTCTTCTGTCAGGAGTGTTTTGAAGAACGTGATTATGACGAAGAGATGTCACTGCCGGTCGTTAATTCACCACGCAGTGGTGTCTGCGGATACTGTGGGGATGATTGGTAGAATTGTATACACAGTCAACTCTCCTGGAACGGGGATGGACAAAGAAACTGATCGCAGACTTTGCACCAGAGCCGGATGCAGTGAAAACAAATCCTTTCTTTAAAAAAGCAGCACCGATGAAGCTCTATGCAGAAGATCGAATCACACAGATCGAGCAGTCAGACGAGTTCATCAACGCTTTCCATACGGCAAAAGGGAGGAAGAAGGCTGCGCAAAAGGCTGTATATACCAAGAAGACGGCTCTCCTCAATCTCATTGATCAGATAGAGATCCGGATCGCAGATGATCCAAATATTCAGAACCATGCGATCGCCTCCTATAATGACTTCCATGAGGAGATGGGACATTATGATTATGAACCGGCCAGAAAAACCTCTGATTTCCATTTTCTTGAGCGTATAACGGTCAATTATGCCAGACACAACCTGACCAGGTACGATAGTCTGATCGATCAACTCTATAGAAAAGTAGGAAAACAGGAGGCCTATCGTCTCCTGAAGAGGCGCACCCTCGAGGCAATTGCGAGGAGATATCCGTCTCTTGATGAAGAGTGCAGGCGGCAGGCTGATCCCATAGGTTGAGAGGGGTACTACCATAATCTGCCAGAACCCATATCTCCTTATGGTCAGACTGAACCCGGAGAACACAACCATCCTTTTTTTCGACCTTGAAGCGTATGTACCGGAGCCGTTGCGAAGACGACCAAGGATCGCCTCTCTTGCTGCAAACCCCCATTTGCCGGGAGTCTACCTCATCGGAGGCGTCTTCTGCCGCTGTAACCCGTTTCAGATGGAGAAGAGAGAGGTTAAAGAACACTGGATCTGGGAGACAGGCTCTGAGAAAGAACTTCTCAGATCGATCTATTCTCTCTTTCGGGAGAGCTGGGAGTCACTCACTGGAAAGAAGAGGGATGAAGCCGATCTGATCCTTACAGGGATCGGCATCTCAACCTTTGATATCCCCTTCCTCTACTCACGTGCACTACTTCATTCGATAGCACCTGCAGAAGATC
>NZ_JAUSCG010000089.1 GCF_030651615.1 Methanocalculus sp. | reverse complement strand
TTTTAACAGCCGCTTCTGAAATATGACCGCAAGATTCGACATAATAACTGCGAGTCCATAATGAGGGTAGACGGGTTCTGAGGACTTTAAATTCTTGTCTTAATGTTCGTGACGTATATCCTTTGAATTGTTGAACAATATAATGAGGGCTTGCTGTAGGAGGTGTTTTTACAAACATATGGACATGATCAGGCATTATTTCTAATACCTCTATATCTACATCGATTTCGATTGCTTTTTCGAAAAGCAATTCGTGTAGTCGATCAGATATCGGGGGGATTAAAACACGTCGTCTGTATTTTGGACACCATATGATATGATATCCGATGTTATACACAGTAGTGTTTGAATATGTCCAACGTTCTCTGCGTGTCACGTATATAATTATATGCATCTAAAATAAATAAAGGTTTCTCAAATATATGTCGCATTCATCCCACGACTAAAATCGTGGGCTTTATGCTTGTCGGATCGTAAAATTATCCCGCATTTACCAGATCTTTGAAGATTAACATGATATTAGAAATCGTTATCTGTTGTTATGAGAGATTATCTTTTATATAAGGAATTTCCAGAGGTTGATCGACACCGATCACGTGCAGAAGAGAATATGATGGCAGAACGACTGAGACTATCAGGTTTGGAAGCAGAAGATGAGATCAGGAGAGTCGTCTCTGATCTCATACAATCAGAGGCACGATCCGATATCGCCGGATTCATATCAACCGAAGTCCTCCGCTACACCTCTCATGACCTGATGCATATTGCAGCAGCCCTCAGAAGAGAGATCAATAGCCTGCCTGCCCATTATCGTGAAGCATACTCAAAATCTGCCAATGAACAGATATTCGGGACATACCACAGGATACTCCTGATGAAGCGGGATGGCAGAATCGAAGAGATGAAGGGCTCAATACCTGATCCGGATCTTTTCCGTACATTTTGCAGGATGATCGAAGAAGCATGCATCTCACCAGAGATATCTGAGGATGCGCATATGACCCCGATGGGGCGACTCCTCTACTTCCTCCTCTCCGGTTTTCTCATATTTATTCTCGGGGAATCGGGCCACCCGATCGGCACCCCCTTTCCCGGCGGATTTAAGGTGGAGCTGAAACGTGGAGTCATCTGCTGCCCTGTCCGGGAGAAGGAAGATGATGTGCCGTATGCACTCTGCCGGTTCTGTCCGGCTATTCAGAGCTAGACAGAACAGAGATCCTTCATACCAAGGAGAACCACAAGCCGCTCTCCTTCACACATCTCCTCTGCAACCGAGAAGGAGATCATACCGGCCTTTGTAAAGAGGCCGGCCACCTCAGGTATCCCGGTGAGTGATGAAATGAGGAGGAGGATCTTCCCTCTCGCAGAGAGGCATGCAGCAGCCGTTGCAAGAAAACGTTCTATCGTCTCTCTTCCATTATCCCCGCCATCGAGTGCGTACTCCAGCCAGTCGTCGATCCGTTCATCCGGTGCTGTCGGAAGATATGGAGGGTTAAAGAGGATGAGATCGAATGTTCCGCAGATTCCAGCGAAGAGATCTGTTCTGATGACAGGTACTCCCCTGCTGTAGGCAAGGGATGCAGCATACGGATTGATATCTGTTGCTGCAACCTCCACCGTACCATCAAGTAAAGAGACGGCAATCTCACCACTCCCGGTCCCGATCTCAAGCACCCGGTCTCCGGGGCGGATCGTTCTGAGTGCAGCATCAAGGAGGAGACGGGTATCCTCTGCCGGTGCATAGACCTGAGGATGGAGAGATGACATGGTTAATCAGTCTGCTCGCCTGCAAGTCTGTTTGCAAGCTCGGCAAACCTCAAAAGAGGGAGGTTCTCCGGACGGACAGAGAGGGTCTCCTCATCCAGAGACGAGATCAGTTGATCAATCTTTTCCCCGCCAAAGATTCCTTTTGCACCTTTGAGGCAGTTGCGAACAGTTTTTCTTCTATACGAGAAGAGTGACCGGACAAGATCAGCATATACCTTCTGATCAAGGATAGGAATTGGAGGATTCGTCGGCGTGATCTTCACCACCATTGACCAGACCTCAGGCGGTGGAGAGAAGGCATCTGGTGGGAGTTCAAGCAGTGGTTTCACCTTTGCATAGGTCTGGACCATCACCGATAACCGGCTGGTGTCCGGGGTGCCTGCAGGAGTCATCATCTTGCGTGCAAACTCCCACTGGTACATCAGGACAGCCACCTCAAAACCGATCTCAAGGAGACGGAATGTGATCGGGGATGAGGCAGAATAGGGGAGATTTGCAACGACAATATCAAACTCCGGAAGAGAGCATCTGACCGCATCGTCATGTATCAGAATGAGCCTGCCATCTTCTATCTCTCGAGAAAAGAGTGTCTGAAGCGCTGCAACAAGCTGAGAGTCGATCTCAACTGCAATAACTGTAGCACCCTGATCAAGGAGTGCTCGTGTGAGCACCCCCTGACCAGGACCAATCTCAAGGACACGACGACCTGTAACAGGAACAAAACCTGCAATGCGGTCTATCGCAGACTGATCCACAAGGAAGTGCTGATCACGTGGAGCTCTCATCGTGACGTAAAGAGATGATATTTCACATCCGGGTCCTTGATCTCCTCAAGGATCCGATCGAGGATCATCCGCTCAGGGTGAGGGATAGATTTTATCCGGGTTCGGATGTCATCAAAGCTTGTAAAAGGGCTCTTCTGACGGGCATCCAGCACTTCTGAGAGGAGCTTCTTTCCGATTCCAGGAAGGAGATGGAGCATATGCAGTTTCAGGCTTATTGGAACCGACTTGTTAAAGATCTCAATAAACCGCTCTTCATTCTCCACTATAATCTTCTCTATTGCATAGGGAAGCTCCAGTTTCGCAGTGGCGGTAAGCTCTGAATATTTGAGACGACGCTTTACACGCTCAACCTTCGGCCGTTCACCATCTCCGATATAGAGCAGTTCATGAAGCTCAATATCCGAGACCTTTGGAATGATCTCAAGAAGTTTGAACTGGTCAACACCAATCGCCTGGACAATTGGTTCCCGCTTGATGATGGGGCGTGGATCATCTGCATGTCCATGCCGAAGTACATCAATCGCTAACGCTTGACTCTCTTTTGTCTCCACTCTCATTCCCATCACCTCAATTTTGAGCAGAAACCAGATCGAGGATCAGATCCAACTCTTCAGGAGTCAGAGTGAAACGTTCCTTTGCATAAATTGCACGGAGTTCATCCCGGTTCTTTGGCATCAGATTCACAATCCTGTATGCGATATCCGACTTCATCTTCTCAAGTTTGAGCAGTTCGCTCAGAAGAGTCTTTGAGGCTTCAGGGGAGAGCTTGACAAGGTGGTTGACATGTTCAATGCTCTTCCTCAGCTCATAGGACATCTCTTTTCCGGATTCGAGACGGTGTGCCTCGATCTTGAGGAGAGACTCGCGGATCTCCGGAAGGGTGACCCTTTCCTCGCTAACAAATGCTTTTACTTTCATGTCAATCACCTGGTTAACTCAATTTAATATTTCTGTGCTTTTAGATGTTGTGGTCTTGCAATGACAACTTTCGTTGAATTGCCATCCTTAACTTCAAGGACCCATGCACGACCGCGTGCTCCCATAATCGTCCCGGTTCTTCCGTGGAATCTCCGGTGGGGCATACCCTTCTGAATGCTCGGTTCAACAACAATGTGTACTTTCTGCCCCTCTTCAAAGTCCTGAATGACTGAGGTCACCGGTGGGAGACCACGTGCTCTGAGTGCTTTCTTAAACTTATATCGGGTTTTCTTCCGTGGACCGTTATGTAGTGCCATATTTACTCTTCTCCATTCTCCGGCATACCCTCCACTGATATGACATCAAGTGTCACCACCCGTGCAGGGTTACCGAGGATCGCTGAGAGACTCGGGTTTGTCCTCCCATTGTCCCCTGATATGAGTTCTTTGATGTAGAGTCCGGCTTCACCGACCACTTCGATCAGATATTGACCATCCTCTACGCCCAGACACCCGATATCAACGACCATACGCTCCCTGACAAGATCTGCTCTCCGATGAGATACACGCTGCGGGGTGCGTTGATGAATCACCGCCCCATTCAGAGCATCCAGAGCTTTCTCGACCTTTTCCAGAGAGATATGGCCTTCAATATCGACCAGAATCCTGTATGTTTTATGCGCTTTGTGCGATTTAAGGGTTTCCACCTCACGCCTGCCACTCCAGCGTTCGATCGTCACCTCGACCCGACCGTTAGCTGCTGTGTTGATGGCAGACTCAAGAATTTTCAGATCAACACTCCGTTGAAGAGGAGCGATCACTTCCATAATGAAAGGACGACCTGATCCTACCATCAGAGCATCGATATCCTCACGGCCTGCACCATGAAGGACTGCACCTTCAGCCTTGAATAGTTCAATAACAGGTCTTCCGATGAGTTCTTCAACCGAGTCGGGATATTGTTTTCCGGTCCCGCCACAGACCTCGCATCCGGCACCACGACATGCGCGGCAATCCCAGTGAGTCTGAGGGATGCCCCGCTCCAGTTTCCGGTATCTTCCATAGAAGAAGACAGGGGCAACCTGCACCTCAACCATCTCTTCTCCGATGTTTAAGATCACTGTCACCTCAGGGTTCTTCGGATCACCGCGCCGCCCGGTGATACCAGCCACCGCCTTACCTACCTCCCTGTTCATCTCAGACTTCAGGGGTTCGGGATCGGTGAGAGAGAAGTCACTCCAGAGCATCTCTTCAGACTCTGCCATCATCGGTGGAACACGAGTCCCGATGACAAAGGTCTGGTGATCAACATCCCTGACTGCATCCGCAACCCGGTTTGCCCACACTTCAACCTCCCTGAAGAGATCAGAGCATACAAAGCAGGTCCCAGTCTCATAAGGAGTAAAACGGATATTCGCATCCAGAGCATGAGCAACCCTGAGAGCACGACCCCGCTCTTCATTTGTGAGGCCAAACGAACGTTTCGCAAAGAGCCTGCCGAGGCAGTGATCACAGATGGGCCCATACTCAAGGATTGAACCAACCAGTGGAAGGAGTGACATTATACACCCCTCCGGTCCACTTCATTCTGATAAACTGTGATGGTATGATCGGCATGGAGGACCAGAGGACCTACCGACACTCGTGGAAGAGGAGCGATCAGTTCTTCTTCGGCTTCGGTAAAGTTCTGGTGATCTGAGAGGAGGAGATTTTCAGGGAGAATATCCATGCCCCTGATATCAGCACCCGACTCATCAAGAATTACAAACGAAAACTCAGAGAGAAGTCTGTCAAGTCCTCCACGCCGTATAAAGACACCTGGAGAAGATTCGACAAATTCGGATCCGCAGGTCTTTGCAAGCGCCTTTTTGATCAGTGCTCCTGCACTCCGCTCATCAGGGTTTAATGACCGGACCGTCTCACCTTTGAAGAGGATGGTCGTCTCTATACCATCCTTCAGAATAAGGTAACACTCAACATCCCTCCTCAGATCATGGGAGAGGAAGAAACTGGCGTTCACGCATCGACAGAGGACATCCATCCTTCCGGCACTCCCGGGCATATCATTGAGGGAAAAACCCGGATCGGTGACGGCACGATGGCCGATGATAGCAAATCTTCTCATAACAGGCTCCATATGGCTTCCCGGAGGGTTCTGGAATCACAAACCGGGAAAATATACATATATTATATGGATATGCACCGGTTTAATATATACGGAAAAGTGATGAACTCTCACGTTCAAGACAGAAGATACCCTGAGGAGAAGAATATATGAATCCCTACCGGCCGCGTGATGTAGTAATAGTTCCGTTCCCATTTCAACAAGGGGAGGGGAAGAAGAACCGGCCAGCAGTTGTTCTCGCTGTTGAATCAGATCAACTTCTCCTTGCACCCTGTACGCGGAGGCCCGCAGACGGCATATCTGCGGTCAAAATTGATCTTGAAGACTTCGAAGAGGGGGGTCTTGATCTCTTTGAAGAGAGCAGCGTCCTGATCGCTCATCATGCAAAAGTTCCGGTTAAAAAGGTGGTAAAGAAGAAGGGAAGACTGAACGAAGATACCTTTAACAGTATTATCCGACCGGGAAGATTCTGAGAGGGCGGGGTATTGAACCCGGCTTATCCCCCGCCAAACTGCTTCATCATCCGGTTCATCGAGAAACGGCCTCCCCCTTTGAACCCCTTCAATGCACGCTGCATCATCTTATAGTATTTTATCAGCTCGCGCACATCGTCAATTGAACAGCCCGAACCATGTGCGATCCTCTGGATACGTGACGTGCCGAGGAGAGAGGGATCTTCCATCTCGATCTCAGTCATCGAGTCCATCATAATCCGATAGCGCTGCATCTTCACCGAGGTGACATCATACACCTCTCCAGGTACTTTCAGATTGCCAAGAGGGAGCATCGAGAGGACCTGTTTCAGCGGCCCCATCTTATTGAGGGCTTCGAGCTGTTTGTACATATCCTTCAGGGTGAACTTGCCCCGAAGCATTGCATTGACATCAAGATCCTCACCCTCCATCACCTCTTCGGCACGCTCGACAAGGGCTTTTATATCCCCCATTCCGAGCATTCTCGAGATGAAACCATTCGGATCGAACCGTTCAAGATCGTCTATCGTCTCGCCTGAACCGATGAAGACGATGCCGGACTTCGTCTCTGCAACGGCAGAGAGTGCACCGCCCCCTTTGGCAGTTCCATCCATCTTGGTTATGATGACGCCGTCGATCCCGATCGCCTCATGGAAGCGTCTGGCCTGCTCACGGGCCGCCTGACCGAGTGCTGCATCGATGACGAGCCAGCGGTGAGTCGGCTGTACAAGCTGATTGATCTGCTCGATCTCTTCGATCAGGTCATCTTCAAGGGCATGCCGACCGGCAGTGTCGACGATGACGATCTCAACATCGCGCAGGGCAGCAAGCCCGTTCTTCACGATGACGAGGGCATCTTTCTCCTGCGGATCGCCATAGATTGAGACGTTGATCTTCTGACAGAGGGTCTGAAGCTGAACAAATGCACCCGGCCGGAAGTTATCACAGCAGATTGCACCAACTTTCATCCCTTTCCGCTGGAGGTAACGGCATAGTTTCGCAGTCGTTGTCGTCTTGCCTGAACCCTGGAGGCCTGCCATCAGGATCTTCTGGGGTTTTAAGGAGATTTCTCCCTCAGGACCCATCAGTTGGACGAGCTCCTGATAGACGATACGAAGGACGTGGTCCTTTACCCCCATCCCTTTCGGAAGATCTTCTTCAAGTGCACGGGTCTTGATCGACTGCGATAGCTGCATTACGAGCTTCACATTCACATCCGACTGGATGAGAGCACGTTGAAGGTCACGTACAAGCTCTTCAACCGCCGCCCTATCGACGACGGCCTTTCCGGAAAGCTTCTTTACAGCATCTTTTAGCGAGGTTGAGAGTGAATCAAGCATCAGGCATCATCCAGAAGAATCTCATTTATGATAAGATCCGGTGAGAATGGAATAATATCAGAGTATTCCTGGCCGACACCCAGGAAGACCAGCGGTTTTCCGATGGTATATGCAATAGAGATGGCTGATCCACCCTTTGGATCCATATCCGCTTTTGTAAGGATGACCCCATCTGCACCGACAGTTCGTTCGAATTCGGCAGCCCTGATGACCGCATCATTGCCTGCCGTTGCTTCATCGACATACAGGATGAGATCCGGTTTCATGACACGCCTGATCTTCTCAAGCTGACTCATGAGATTTGCGCGGTTATGGAACCGGCCAGCAGTATCTGCAAGCACCACATCTATCTTATGTGCGCGGGCATACTCCACCGTATCAAAGAGGACAGCAGATGGATCTGCACCCTCCTGATGATGGATGAGCCTGATTCCAAGCCGTTGTGCATGAACTGCGATCTGTTCGATTGCACCTGCACGATAGGTGTCACCCGCTCCAATCACCACAGTTAAACCAGCTTTGCTGAGAAAATCGGCCACTTTGGCAATTGAAGTCGTCTTACCGGTTCCATTGACGCCAGTGAAGAGTATCTTGACCGGTTTCTCATGCGACCGGATAAACAAAGGCAGATTAAGACCTTCACCAAGCACCTCACGCAGCGCGTTTCTGAGTGCATCAGTTACAATCTCTCCCGGGTCCTGGCGAACCTTCCGATGACGCCCAAGCAGGGAGGACCTCATATGGGCGATGATCGCATCTGTCACCGGAAGAGCTACATCCGATTCAAGCAGGATCATCTCAAGTTCAAAGAGAGGCTCTTTGAGATCCTTCTCGGTCAGGATGAACTCACGTTCAACAACAAGGGTCTTGACCTTCGCAAAAAAGCTGGTTTTTTCAACCTTTTTCTCCCCTTCCTTATCCCATCTCTTCTGAGAGGGTGATCCGGAAGAGTCGTGAGGAGAACCTGCCGGAATCTCGGGCGTATTATACGGGAGAGACTCCGGAGTCTGCTCTATCTGGGAATCGGGTTGTGAAGAAGAGGTTTTCGGAGCCTCCTGTATCGTCTCTTCGATTGAGGCTCCGAACCTCGAGCGGACATCCCGCAGTTTATTCTTCAGACCTTCAAACATACTCCGGAATCAGCTCCGGCCAGTGGTTTGACCCTGACCAGCCTGATACAGCTGTTCAAGGCGTCTTCCAACTTCTGATGCCTGAGCCTGTAGTTTCTGGATAGTTTCCGCAAGACGTTTCCCCTGCGCTTCCATCTCGGTGATCCGCTCCATCAGATAAGAGACCGCCTCGTCATTCGTCTTTCTGACAGAGACGTCAGATCCGATAGAGACGATGACCGAATCGGGATCGATCACCTGTGCAAGGATGGCTGCACCCCCTCCAACCGGGAGAAGAGAGACCGCATTATTCGTATCCTTCAATCCCCTGAGGGTTTCAATAGAGGAGATGATCTCCATTCTTGCCTGTTCGATGATCTGAAACTGCTGGGAGAAGAGTTCGATCTGCTGAGTAAACTCATTCAGGTAATGCTGAAGCGTCTGAAACTCCTGCTCAGGTGTCGGAGTACTGGTATTACTCGCCATTGACACTCTTTACGCTCTCAATTTTGATATATCTTCGCTCGATGCGATGTTTGCTACCCATCAGGGTATAGATGCGTTCTCTCGCCTGCACTTCGTTTGGTGCTCCGATGACCTTGGTGTATGGTTTCCATGCATCACCGATCTTCATGACACCGCTCAATTCAAACTCTGTTAACTCCATTCAGCTCACCGTAGTAATCCAAAGACGTCTTCCATCCGTCCAAGTTCAAAACCGGTCGTCTCTCCGCCTGCAATGAACCCTTTTGAGTTCGCCAGGACGCCAGCTCCAACCAGATTCGAACCCATATTGACAGATCCACATCCGACCGGGAGCGAGGTGAGAGCCTCAACCCGGTCGATCTCATGCTGGGTTGCTCGTGGAGAGAGGAGAACACCTTTATTCGTTGCAGCTGCGGCCATTCCAACAGTTGGAATCCCGGCGATCTGCATTCGCTCGACAGGAACTTTGAGGAAATCACTGATCCTGTCGACCATTCTGCCAGGCATCTCCGGGTGGACGAGTGCAAACTCATCGTTCGCCAGAATGACATTTCCTGCAGCGTTCATCGTCTCATCCAAAAGCAGTACCTCCCCGTACTCCTCGAGTCGCTGGCGTTCTTCTCCGCTAATGAGACCCGAAACAACCATTCCACGGCTGTTTCCAGTGATGAGCGAGCCGATGATCGATGTCCCCTGCAGGAACATCCGAACGATCTCAACATCCAGCACCTCTGCAACAGATTCTGCAAAGGCATCTGTAACGGTTGCAGGGAGTATTGCAAACTCCTCAAACGCACGGGCATACACCCCGATATTGGGATCTCCGTCGAGGGACAGGGTATACTTCATCTCATTCCCCGGCAAGTTCTGCCTGTACCTGACCATCCGAGAACTTCATCGCACGGATGCGAATCATCGTCGGAGGCTTCTGGCTTCCGCGTTCCCATACCTTCTCGTTAATACCCCGATCCAGTTTGATATCCTCACTCTTCATATGTTTTCCGAGGAACTTACGGATATCTTTGATTGCAACCTTTGCCCTCTTCCATTTTGGGGCACGTTTTGCATCACGGAGCGGAATATTATAGATCTGTTCCTTCTCTGCCTCTACCATTGCTCACACCTTCAGAGTACTGCGTCTCCAGCTGCGCCGCTTTGGATGCGCCACAACAGCACGCTTCGTTTTGATCATAACCCATTGCGGAACCCTCCGGTTCTGCTGGGTAGCTTTAGACATACGTATCTTTCGACCCTTCGTCAGTTTGCTCATAGGTACTCACCAACCTGATCTGTCTTTACTCTCCCGGTTACGAGAGATTGTTGATGATTATGAGGAAAGATCCCTGACCAGTCGATACCACGCCGGGTCATCTCATCACGGATCTCATGTTCATAATCACCATTTGGGATCGTTGACGTCTCACCATAGACGACGGTGAGCATCTGCCCGACCAGCCGTTCGATCTCACGCCTTCCGATTCCAAGGAGGGGGCGAATATAGGATACCCCCATCCGATCTTCAAAGCTCTGCACTTCTGCTGGTGTCAACATTGGAACCCGATCCATAAACCGGGTACCATCGGCGACCACCTCATATTCCTGTGCTAGCGCACAGAGGGACCGTCGGTGAATCTCATTGATCGCCTCATTTGGATACCCACACCGAATGAGTATCCCGAGGACTTCATCAATGAAACCTGACGCAAAGGTCATTTTTCTCCAGGGTAAACCCAGAGCCTCTGCCGCCGCCGCGACTTCAGGAACCTCCCGCAAGGGATCGAAGACGAATGTATTCAACTCTACCGAATAATCCCGCGACAGCAGGATGGCAGCAAGAGAACTATCCTTGCCACCACTGTAGAGCAGACCTACCTTCATCCTACCCTTCGGATATTGAAGTCCTTCTTCTGCGGCACCAGTTGTGCGAGGAGCTGTTTTAGCTGTGCATCAGTGATCTTCTGCGTACTTGAGAGGCGACCCTGCCTTGCCAGCATGACAATCTGCTGCTCAACGGCTCGTGCAAAGTCAGGTTTGGCGAGCTTGATCGTGTTTAAACGTTCACGTGCCTGCGGTTCAAGAACCTGCATAAGAACCATCTGGATCTGCTGGTCAATCTGGCGCTGCTGGTCAGCTTCCTGCAGTTCAGCATTCTGCTGCTGCTGAAGCTGTGCCATGCGGCGTTGCCGTAGTTCGTTTAACTCGTCGTCTCCCATGTACTCATCACCTCAGTACTTTTCAATACCCGGCACCGTAGTTTCAACCTCGGATTTGAGGCTGTATGCTGTACGATCCAGGAATGAGCGTCCTGCTGGCGAAACAGTCCTGCCACCTGCGGCCTTCTCAAGAAGACCGGCTGCTTCCAGCTGCTGGAAGATCTTTCGCGCGATCGAGCCGCTCCCTTTTCTGAATCGGGAAGGTCTTGATCCACGGTTCTGGGCTCCGCCATATACTGTTCGAATTCTCTCAACGCCAACGGGTCCGTCGACGTATACGCGGCGCAACACTGCGGCTGCACGGAGATGCCACCAGTCGGTGTTCTCTGGGGGCATCTGCTTATGAACTCCCGTCTTCACAAACTCTGCCCATGATGGTGCCTGGATCTCAGGTTTCTCCTTAAGCTCCTTGGCAACCTTCCGGATGAGAAGTTCGGCTGGGATGTCAAATACTGTAGTCATTGACTTTTCCTCACTGCTGTGGTTCACTAACAGTCTTTACTTATAAGCTGGCTCTATTGATATAAATTTCGAGGTAGGATGATGAAAGGAGAGATCATCTCTTCTTGGCAATCACCATCATACGGCCACGGGTGGTTATTACCACACCACCGGTGCCGCTAACGATCGCTTCCGGATCCATTGGAGCATTCTTCAACCATTTTACCTTGATGACCTTCCGTACCTCCAGCTGAGAGCGGACTTCACTCGTAACTTCGGCGGTCACTCCTTGCTTCCCCACCCAGATCGTTGGTTTCAACGTCTGAATGCCTGATGTATCGTACTTATCTGATATTCTGCTTCACCACCGGATAACGTCTTATTGACCTGCACTCAAGGCAGGTCACGATCACTTTTCCATGCTGTATCCGGACACGAGAAGTATGCCCTGGAATCAGGTATACATGGCAGCTGCGACAGAACTGCCTCCTGTATCTCCTCGGTATACGAATCCTGTGTTTCATGGCGATCCTCCGTGCAAGGAGGATACAACGCCGCGCAAGTTCCATATCATCATGCGCCCATTCCCGGGCATGATGAAAGAGGATATCGATCCGCTCACGGCTAATCTTCTTTCCACTCCCGCCTCTGGCTTTCTCCGCCATCAATGACCCTCATGAGGATTATGTTCTGACGATTGCGGAAGTAGAATCACTTTTCGCCCGAAAACTTTGAGGCGATTCTGACAGAAGAGTGCAATAGCCATTGGGAATGCGATATGCTCCTCAACAAGAATTTTATCTGCAAGAGTCACCTCATCATCATCTTCGGCCACAGAAACGCACCGTTGCAGGATAATTGGCCCGGTATCAGTCCCCTCGTCAACAAAGTGCACAGTGCAGCCGGATACCCGCACACCATATGCAATCGCCTGCCCATGAGCATTAAGGCCAGGGAAGGCAGGGAGGAGGGAGGGGTGAATATTGATGATCTTCCCGGAATACTCCCTGATGATCCCAAGACCCAGGATCCTCATATACCCTGCAAGCACGATGAGATCGGGGTTCAGCATATGGAGAAGATCAGAGAGGGCCTTTTCATAGTCAGCTTTCGTTGAAAAGTCCGAATAATGAAGGAGTGATACCGGGATCTTCTGCTCCTCCGCCCTCACTGCCGCAAGGGTTCCGGGCCGATCCACGATCAGCCTGATGCACCGTCCGCTGATCTCACCCCGCTCAATGGCAGAAGCGACCGCTAGAAAGTTCGACCCTCTTCCGGACGCTAGCACGACGATGCGTTTCATGGTAGTATTAATGGGCGGGTCATACCGATAATGATTATCTGTCACCGGCCTTCTTCTCAAATATCAGCTTCACCTTCAGGATCTGCCTCCCCCTCATCTGGGTGACTGTGAGCCGCCCGTTGATCTCAGGAAGTGTGATCGACTCCCCGACATGAGGGATACGGCCAAGATGAGTGAAGACCAGTCCACCGACGGTCTCATAACTATCAGGCTCAAGTGGGAGGGGAGTCTCAAGCACCTCATTGACATCCTCAACCCAGGCCTGCGCATCAATGAGATAAACTCCATCGGCAAGCCTCTGGATCTCATCCTCCTCAATATCAAACTCATCCAGAATATCACCGACGAGCTCTTCAAGGATATCCTCGATCGAGACAACACCTGAAAAGACGCCATATTCATCCAGAATGATCGCAAGATGGGACTGTTTAAACTGTAATTCCTTCAGGAGATCATCAATCTTTTTGGATTCGGGAACGAAGTATGCCTCATGGGCAAGATCTGAGATCGTCGTTTCAGGCACGCCGCTATGGACAGCCCGGAAGACATCTTTGACATTTAAGATTCCTATGATATTTTCACTCTGATCGTGATAAACCGGGATGCGAGAGAATCCTGTGTCATGGAAGAGATCCAGTGCCTCTTCAAGGGTTTTTTTATCTTCAATCATCTCGACATCGGGCCTTGGAGTCATGATCTCGCGTGCAGTCGTATCACCGAAACGGAAGACCGAAAAGAGCATCTTCCGCTCATTCTCCTCAATTGCACCTGTCTCTTCACCGACATCGATCCACTCCTTGATCTCCTCTTCAGTGACACCGTGCTGAAGAGCACTCTCCTCAGTCTTATGCACCTGTTTGATCCGGTCATACGCCCAGAGGATAGGTAAGAGCAGCTTCTCAAGCAGAAGAATCGGGCGGGCAACAGAGAGGGCGACCGCATCAACGTGCTTTGATGCATAGGTCTTTGGACCGATCTCACCGATGATGAGCATCAGTATAACAACGACACCTGTCGCAATCCCGACACCGGCATCACCAAAGTAATCAATAGCAATCGCTGTTGCAATGCTCGCCGCCGAGACGTTGACGACATTATTTCCGATCAGGATTGTTATCAGGAGGTGATCGGTGTTCTCTTTCAATTCGGAGAGTGCTATAGCACTCTTTGTTCCCTCGGTAAGGAGGGTTCTGACCTTTGCCCTGTTGATCGCAATCAAAGCAACTTCGGATCCCGAGAAGAAACCCGATAGAAGAAGGCAGATAAAAAAAAGAATAAAGTGAAGTGCATCCGCCGCCATCGACCTTCACTCCAGTCTGACATTCGATAGTCGATTATCGTTCATAGTTGATTCGTATCAATCAATCAATAGAACTCTGAAAAGATAAATATACCTGTTTATCCCATGCAACCCGGAAAGAGACCGCTTCTTCTCTGAGGAGGGCGATCTTCTCAGAATACTGAAGTTTTTTTGGGAGGCTGAGATCCTCAATCTCAAAGATAACCGGGCCATCATACCGAAAAGAGGCGAGAAGAGCCGCAAGTTCATCAATTTTACCTGTATTTCCAAGCGGAGCATGCATCTGCGTTGGAGAACCAAGGCTTGCATGAACATTCACAATCCGATCCGAACAGAGCCGGATGAATTCACCCGGCAGGGTATCACCACCCACACAGGCATGCGCATAATCGAAGGTGAATGAGAGGTGTGGATACTCATCAAGAACGTCAACCACCCTGTCAGGAGTGGTAAGGAGAGCATTTACCATCGGCCCCATGTTCTCGATGGCAACATGAACTGATAATCCACGGGATACTGCCTCAACCGCCTCCATAAAGATACTGAACCGGTGCATATCCGCTCTGCTTGGAGGTCGTTTTGCAGTTCTTCTACCGGGATGGATGGTGATAACCTTCGCATGAAGCTGTTCTGCAGTCTCAATTGCAGCACAGGCCGAATCAACAGAGACTCTCGCAATATCGGGATTGATCGAGACCGGATTTAAATCAAGCACCGGAGCATGGACCGTTATTGGTATGAGGGAAGGATACCTCGAAATCTCCGCTATCAGCTCATTAATCCGCTGCCCGGTCGTCCAGAAGGAGGGGGTTTCAAGCCAGAACTCAATGGTATCAAGGCCTGAAGCCGATACTCCCCTGAAGATCGAATCCAGTGCGTACTCATGAAAGAACATACTGGATGCACCGGTTCGTGGCATACACAGATTCTTCTCATCCTGCCACAAATAGATTCGTATGCCCGGTGGAGAACAGGCAACCCTTGTATCAGATGAACCGGATATCCTCTCGGTCATCGACCTCTCCCGCATCATCAGGGAGAGACTTGATACACCTGATCTGCGTGGCGTTCGTCTCAGGGGTGAGGTGACAAACTTTCGTCTGCATTCATCCGGCCATATGTATTTCTCCCTGTCAGATAAGGGAGAACGCGGCGAGGCTGCGATCGACTGTGTGATCTGGAGACGGGCAGCAGATAAGATCTCACCACCTCCAAAAGATGGGATGGATGTCATTGTCACCGGTTATGTCGATCACTACCCACCCTATGGAAAGACACAGTTCGTCGGAGACGGGCTTGTTCATGCAGGAGCAGGTGGAAAATACCTTCTGCTTGAACGCTGGAGACGGGAGCTTACCGCAGAGGGGTGTTTCGCCGAGGAGAAGAAAAAGACGATTCCGGTCTATCCGGTTCGTGTCGGTGTCGTCACATCTCCGACAGGGGCGGTGTTGCAGGATATACGAAACATCCTCTCACGCAGGTTTCCAGTCGACCTGATCCTCTCACCGACGGTAGTGCAGGGGGAATCTGCTCACATCGAGATTGCAGAGGCGATCAGACGGATCGATGGAAAGGTGGATGTGATCATCATCGCGCGTGGCGGAGGGAGTTTTGAAGATCTCTTTCCATTTAATCACCCGGATGTGATCCGGGCGATCGCCTCCTGCAGAACCCCACTCATCTCAGCTATCGGCCATGAGGTGGAT
>NZ_JAUSCG010000083.1 GCF_030651615.1 Methanocalculus sp. | reverse complement strand
AGCCTTTTTACCCGCTCATGTGGAATAGATCATGATTTCATATGCTTGAGATACAGGACCTTCACATCGAGGTCGAGGGGAGAGAGGTGCTCCACGATATTAACCTGACCATCAGGGAGGGCGAGACGCATGTCCTGATGGGTCCAAATGGTTCAGGGAAGACGACACTTCTCCGTGCAATCATGGGGTTTGGGAGTTCCCGTATCACAGAGGGTTCGATCATTTTCAAAGGGCATGATATCACCAATGTATCGATCCATGAACGGGCACGCCTTGGAATGGGTCTCCTCTTCCAGCGTCCCCCGACGATATCCGGGTTGAAACTCGGAAAATTATTGAATGTAACTTCAGGCGGGGACACCAGCCGTGTGGAGGAGTATGCACGACACATGCATATGGATACCTTCCTTGAACGGGACATCAACAAAGGATTTTCGGGTGGTGAGATCAAGCGGAGCGAGGTCCTGCAGCTGATGATCCAGGAACCGGATTTTGTGATGCTGGATGAGCCCGAAAGTGGTGTTGATCTTGAGAATATGGCCCTTGTCGGGGATGCAATTGCTGGTCTTGTTGAGAAGGATCAGCATATCATCAACAGAAAGAAGAGTGGTCTGATCATCACCCACACGGGGTATATCCTCGATTATATCGATGCGGATTATGGGCATGTCATGTGCGATGGATCGTTTCGGTGCCATGGCAACCCACGGGAGATCCTGAAGATGATCCAGACAAAAGGATATAAGGAGTGTATCGCATGCCAGAGAGTATGAAGGGTTTCTCCGGGATTGATGCTGAGGATCTCAGGAGAATCGAGATGACCGGTCTTCAGACTGGCTCTCTTGAGGGGCGATCCGGGAGTTTCCTTCAGGTCGATGAACATATCCATCATGCATCTACTGATGCAAAGGGCATTGAGATGCTTGCTCTTTCAGAGGCGCTTGAAAAGTACGCATGGCTTGAAGATTACTACTGGAAAGCGGTTCCCCGTGACAAAGATGAGATAACGCAGTATGTCGCTGCCCGTGAACCGAAGGGCTATGTCCTGATTGCCCGCAAAGGAAGCCAGACCACATTCCCTCTCCAGACCTGCCTCTTCCTCGCATCAGATGATATCCAGTATGTTCATAACATCATCATCGCAGAGGAGGGTGCCGAACTCCATCTCATCGCAGGATGTGCCAGTTCTGCAAAGACAAAAAATGGGAAACATTATGGGGTGACTGAGATCTATGTCGGAAAAGATGCAAAGGTCACCTCAACGATGATCCATACCTGGGGTGAGTCTATAGAGGTCTATCCGCGTAGTGTTACGATCATTGAAGAGCGCGGCATCTTCCTCTCAAACTATGTCTGCATGGTGCCTGCTAAGAAAGTGCAGATGTACCCGACAGCAGAGCTCAGAGGGGAAGGGTCGCTCGCACGGTTTTCAAGCATTATGCTCGCAACACCCGGTTCATATCTTGACACCGGGTCACGTGCGATCCTCTCTGCCAAAGGGGCGACTGCAGAGCTGATCACCCGTGCGATCACCACCGGCGGGACGATCATCTCCCGTGGCCATATTCTCGGTTCGGTGAAGGACACAAAAGGGCATATCGAATGCCGTGCACTCATCTTAAAAGATGGGATCATCCATGCGATCCCTGAGATTGAAGGGAGGGTTATCGATTGTGAACTCTCTCATGAAGCTGCAGTCGGTAAAATTGCCCGCGATGAGATTGAGTACCTGATGGCGCGGGGGCTCTCAGAAGATGAAGCGACAGCAACGATCATCAGGGGTTTCCTTGATGTCAAGATCGGCGGCCTGCCGGAGAGCCTCCAGATTCAGATAGATGCAGCAATCGATGCTGCCGAAAAGGGATTTTAATGATGAACGACCCGTTTGAAGCCCGGCGATTGGCGATGGTCAATGACCAGCTCCGTCGAAGGGGAATCCATGATGAACGGGTCCTAATCGCAATGGAAGAGGTGAAGCGTCATCTCTTCCTTCCGGTTGGTATGGAGGAAGAGGCGTATCTTGACCATCCTGTTCCGATCGGACATGGGCAGACGATCTCCCAGCCCTATATCGTAGCATTGATGACTGAGCTTCTCCAGCTGGAAGCGACAGATTCGGTCCTTGAGATCGGCTCTGGTAGCGGGTATCAGGCTGCAATAATCGCAAAAATATCTGATCAGGTCATTTCTCTTGAACGGATACCTGAAGTTGCCACCCGGGCGGAGGAGAATCTCAGAAGAGCGCAGATCGAAGGTGTCAGGATCATCGTCGCTGATGGAACCGTTGGGTATCCGGAATCATCACCCTATGATGCCATTCTCGTGACGGCGGGAGCGCCATCTGTTCCATCCCCTCTCCTCTCACAGCTTGCAGATGGGGGAAGGCTTGTTGCACCCATAGGAGATGCAGATATTCAGCATCTTGTCCGGGTAGTGAGGCATGGAGAGGAGTTTGTCTTTGAGTCGTTTGAGCCTGTCAGGTTTGTCCCGCTGATCGGGCAGTTCGGATGGCAGGATCAATGAAGATTTATGATGCTACACGGATTCTCTCAGAAGAGACATATGTCTATCCGGGTGATCCACCGGTATCATTCTCCTTTTCAGAAGAAGGGGGTATCAGAGTGAGTGAGATCAGGATGGGGAGTCATTCGGGCACCCATATCGATGCACCGCTCCATTATTTCTCTGATGGGGCATCAGTCGATGAAATACCCTTAGAGGCCTGTGTCGGCCCCTGTAGTGTAAAGAGCGTATATCCCGGATCGGTCCAATCTGATCTCTTCCTGGATCTGCCCGCTGATATGAAACGGCTTCTCATCCGTTCCGGATGGTCGGAGTCGGATCCATCAGATTATGGATGCCTGACCAAAAGAGATGCCCTGACTCTGGTAGAGCGTGGTATAAAAGCGGTTGGAACCGATGCCCCTTCCATCGAGTCATATAACGGAGATGGAAGTGTCCACCGGACTCTCCTCTCAGCCGGTGTGGTGATCATTGAGTCCCTCTCTCTTTCAGAGATTCCGGAGGGGAAGTATATGATGGTCGCCTTACCAATTGCATGTAAAGGAATTGATGGATCTCCCGCACGGGTTATCCTCTGTAATTTTGATTGTGTGATATCATGACGATCATTCATCAGGCAGTAAAAAAACTGAAGTCATCTCTGGAAGGGAGTGGGTGTGACGACGGTGTCGTCTCTTTCTGGGTAAACTCCGATGTACCGATCTGCCAGTATCCGCGAGGTGTCTGTCTTGAGGCGGTCTATGGTGGAAGGACCGCTGAGATGGTGACGACGACACCGTTTGAGGGGAAGGCGAAGATCTCGTCTCTGTATGAAGCTTCATTGAAGCAGCAGAAGACGAGAGCCGCTGCAGTTGCGATCGTCAATGTCGTGACAGGATTTGCCTGTATGTCGCGCAAGCTTCATGCATGCTCCCCATCCTGTCACGAGGAGTGTCGGGAACTGCTCCTCCGCATGTATGAGAGCGGGAAGGTGTACCCTGTCGGTGGTCTTCATGAGATCGAAGAACTCTTCGGAGGGAGAAT
>NZ_JAUSCG010000077.1 GCF_030651615.1 Methanocalculus sp. | reverse complement strand
ACAAGGCCAAGATGGGATATGGAGACATTGGAGCCATCGACGAGAGCCATGATTTAACAGTTAAAAGTTAAACCTGTACTGATATATAAAACTATGTACTATTTATTTTGAGGATATAAGATCGTTACTGCCGATGGTCGGGTAAAATGAAAATATGGATATTTATTGGATATTTTTCAAAAAAAGTGATTATTTTTGGACTGCTCCGGAATCTGCCTGCCCGACGGTTCGGGCATAGCGTGCAAGAACTCCGGTCAACGCGCGCGCTTTGGGTCGCCACATGCTCCGTCTGCGTTCAATTTCAGTTTCACCCACGAGCAGATCAAGCCGTTTTCCAGCGAGGTCGACTGAAATCTCATCCCCATCCCTGACTAAGGCTATCGGCCCTCCTGCTTCGGCTTCCGGTGCGACATGACCGATGCAGGGCCCCCTTGTACCACCTGAGAACCTGCCGTCGGTGACAAGCACCACCCGTTCGTATCCAAGCCCCATCAAAGCTGATGTTGGTGAGAGCATCTCAGGCATACCTGGTCCACCCCGCGGTCCTTCGTACCTGATAACAACAACATCCCCCTCTCGAATTTCCCGTGAGAGGATTGCCTTCATCGCAGACTCTTCACCGTCAAAGACCCGTGCCGGACCTTTGTGCTTCCACATTGATTGTGAAACTGCTGCATATTTAATGACCGCACCGTTTGGAGCAAGGGTTCCAAAGAGAATTCGGAGTCCGCCGCTTGAGTGGATCGGATCAGTGAGCGGATGGATGATCGCATCATCGATCAGTTGTACGCCTTCTGCTATCTCATGAACAGTTTTTCCGGATACCGTCTCAGCCTCTTCAAGATGATCGATGAAGCGGTTGAAGATTGCGGGGATTCCGCCTGCACGATGGAGTGTAACCATCGCATGCGGGCCTGATGGCTGCATATGGCAGATATGCGGGGTCTCGTCGCTGATCCTGTTGAAGACCTCAAGGTTCAAAGGAATGTTTGCTTCATTTGCGATTGCCATTAAGTGCAGGACGGTGTTGGTGGACCCGCCAAGTGCCATATCAACCCTTATAGCGTTTCTGAGGCTCTGTTCAGTGATGATAGTACGGGCGGTTTTCCCGGATCTCACGAGATCCATAATGCGGCACCCGCTCTCTCTTGCCACTCTGAGTTTATCGGACTCAACAGCAGGTATAGTTGCTGATCCTGCAAGGGACATACCCATCGCCTCAGTCATGCATGCCATTGTATTAGCAGTATAGAGCCCCTGACAACTCCCGCATCCCGGCATCGCCGCACACTCAAGGGTACAGAGTGCTTCTTCAGAGAAAGAGCCTGCTGCCACTTTCCCGACACCTTCAAAGACGTCGATGAGTGAGAGGTCCTTTCCATTGAGCGATCCGGGCATCATCGGTCCTCCGGTAACGATGATTGCGGGGATATCGAGCCGGGCTGCGGCCATCAGCATACCTGGAACAATCTTATCGCATGTCCCGACACAGACGAGACCATCGAACCGGTGTGCCTCAACCATAAGTTCGATTGAGTCCGCGATATTTTCCCGTGACGGGAGGGAGTATCGCATACCCTGGTGTCCCATTGCAATCCCATCACAGATACCGATCACTCCAAACTCAAATGGTACGCCGCCACCAGCAGCGATCCCTTCCCGGACTTTCGTTGTCAGGTTTCGGAGATGAATGTGACCGGGAACAATGTCATTCCAGGCATTTGCAATACCAATGAACGGGAGATCCATCTCAGCGTTGCTCACCCCAAGAGATCTGAGGAGTGAGCGGTTGGGAGCTCGTGGGTACCCTTTTTTTATCTCATCACTACGCATAAAGATCAATGTACGTCGTCTTCACTCATGATAAAATAGTTGCTGAGGGACCGGGTGCTCTACGTAATTCCCATTAGGTTGGACAGATGGATATCAGGAGACGTACAATAGCGATCATTGCAATCGTAAGCCTCTGTTTGATAGGGGGGCTTGGTCTCTATACGCAGGCGTTTATCCTTTCGGAGTTTGTTCTCCTTGAAGAAGATATCCTGGATCAGACTATTGACCGTACTATCCGTATCATCGACCAGGAACGCTCGTTCCTCTCAGCCAGTGTGCAGGATTGGGCGATGTGGGATGATACGTACCTCTATGTTCAGGGATTGGATCCGGATTATCCGGGTCGAAACCTTCATAAGACTGTTTTTGATTATTTGAATATTGATTCAATTGTTATCACAGCGAACGATGGCACTATCGCCTTTGGACATAGATATGACTCACTCACTGAGGAGTATATTCCCGTCCCTGATTCTCTCTATGCTCTCCACCGGAGTGTTCTTGATACTGGGAGAGAGGAATTGTCGGGTTTTTATCAGACCGAAGCAGGCCCGATGCTTGTTGTGGTACGGCCAATTCTGATGAGTTCAGGTGAAGGTCCGGTGATGGGTACCCTTCTTTTTGCACGTGCTGTGAAGGAAGAATGGATTGAAGATCTCTCCAGTCAGACAGGTGAACCGGTCATTCTGACTGTATTTGCTGATGAACTTTATTCTCCTGACATTTCAATTCAGAAAGATGATCATCTGATCACAGGCAGTAAAGTGCTGACCGATCTCTCTGGTGCACCGATGCTCACCCTCTCGGTGACAATGGACAGGACAATTTATGCAAAGGGCCTCCTCTCCGTTCAGTCGGCATTCATCGTAATTGCTGTCTTTGCTCTTGTATATGGCATAGTAATATATCTTCTGATCAATCAATCGCTTCTTAAGCGAATTACCAGCCTGAACCGGGAAGTCCGGGATATAACAAAAAATTCTCATATGAATAGATCTGTTATCATATCGGGTGAAGATGAATTAACCGAACTGGCAGTCTCAATCAATAGCATGCTCATGGCGATCCATGAAGATCAACAGATAATACGGGAGAATGAAGGGCGATCTCGGCTCCTCTTTAACTCAACAATCGATCCGATGCTCCTTGTTGCGGTTGATAAGGATTCAAAGCCGGGTGAGATCCTTGATGCAAATCTATCTGCTCTTACTCTCCTTGGTCTCTCCTATGACCATCTTATCGGCATTCGCCTCTCAAAGATTTTTTATATCGATCGAGATATGCAGGGATTGGATACTCAGTATGTTATTGGTTTTTTCACACCCGAAAATAGCAATCCTGTTCCTGTTGAGGTCAGTATGCATTCATTTTTCCTCAAAGACATGCCTGCTGCAATCTGGGTTGCCCGTGATATCTCCGAACGGGTGCATATTGAAGAGGAGCGACAGGCTTCGATTGAGCAGATTGGCCATAATATTGAGCAATTTGCGATCCTTGGTGATAATATCCGCAATCCTCTCCAGGTGATCAGAGGGTATCTCTCTCTCTTTGAGGACAGAACTGAGTATGTTGAGGTGATCGAGGATCAGATCGAGCAGATTGATGATCGGATCCGACAGCTGGATGAGGGCTGGCTTGAATCCGAGAATGTCATCAATTTCCTGAGACGAAATCACAAGTAAAGGAGTTACTGGCCCCGACTCCATGCCCCTTCACTTCCGTC
>NZ_JAUSCG010000073.1 GCF_030651615.1 Methanocalculus sp. | reverse complement strand
ACATATTCTGCTGCGACATTTAAGGGGTTGATCACTGCGTCAAGGGTGTCGTTCACGCCATAGATGATCTTCCCATAATCACCTTTGAACTTCGCCGCATTGCCCCGGACATCAAGTCTTCCTTCAGAAGCAGCAGCACTGATCATCGTCATCTCAGTACCAAACTGCTGGATCGTGGTGACGACTTCGCTAAATGCTCCTGCAACCTGACCGATCTCGTCTCCTCCCTGATCAACAGAGATTGTACCGGAGAGTTCTCCATCGCTAACCCGTCTGCCAAGAGCAACAAGCTCACCCATCCGCCTGGCAATTCCACGGCCGAAGAGGACTGCAATTGCACCGCCGATGACGATTGCACCGATCAGGATCGCGACGATCGCATTTCTGATCCCGTTAATCGGGTCGGTGAAGTCCTCCCAGTCTGCACCTGCTACGATATACCAGCCGAGAGGTTCGTAGTATGTAAAGGCAGTGATCTTATCAGCACCTTCCCAATTGTACCGGATGAGCCCTTCCTTCTGACTGAGTATCTGTTTAACAAAATCATGCTGAGCAACGCTCTGACCTTCAATAGTTGGATGAATGATCACTGTGCCTTTCGGGTCGAGGACATAGATGTATCCGGTCTTTCCAACAACGGTGCTTCTCATATCATTGATGACAACGCCGAGTGTTGCATCTTCCCTGACACCGACGAAGAGGATACCGATGACCGCTCCACCGGGACCCCGGATCGGCTCATACGCGGTGATGTAGTCTGTACCAACGACGTTTGCGGTCCCATAATAGGTCTCTCCACGGATGACGACGGCATTATAGACCTCCTGAGAGACCGGTGTCCCGACAACACGCCTGCCGTCTGTTCCGATCACGTTTGTCGATATCCGTATGGCCTGATTGCCCTGTACCTGGAAGACTGTGGCAGCACCACCGACCATGCCCTGCACCTGGTCGACGATCTCGTAGTTGCCATTCACCACATACTGTTGGCCGGTATTATCGATGAGCACCAGCTGATCGTTGATGATCTGGGGGGATCCATGGGTTAGAAAGATCCCCTTGAGAACGTTTAAATCGCCCTGTACCCTCTCCAGTGTAAGAGTATAGACGCTGTCGACCTGATCTCTGTTCGCTTTTACAAGAAGATTGAACTGATCCTCAATCTGGTCTTCGATCGCTGCGCTTGCCGAGTTATATGAGATGATCCCAAGAAGGAGTGTAGGGATGATCACAAGACAGAGGCAGATGATCAGAATCTTCGTCCCCATCTTCATATTATTCAGTCGTCCTTTCTTCTGTTCAGCCATGATAGTACACCTGATTCACGGTGTATATCCTGCAAGTATTAAAAACATTGTATAAAAAATCAATTATGGCTATTAATGAATGAATTTATTTCCCTATCTGACACGGTTACATGCGCAGATGACACGATCTCCTCTCTCTTCAGATTCTCCTGCTGATCGTCCTCTCATGGAGCACGATTGTGGAGTGGTGAAGGTGACTGAAAATGCCGCCAATGCAGCGAAATTCACTGAAAGCGGGAAGGAGTGTGTTCCCATAATGTTGTCCACAAAAAAGGTCAGAGGAGATGTACAGGCAGTATGTCTGTAATGCAGGTATATTAATCCTTTCAGGATTTTTTCTTCCCTTGTATGGAGTATTGTATAACTCCCTCAGGGCAGACATCGGCACAGGTTGCACAGAGGATGCAGTCGGGATTCTCCATCTTCCCTTCCCGGACCATGCCGTGCACGTCAAGGCCCATCGGGCATCTCTTCGTACAGGTGTTGCAGTCGATGCAGAGAGCCGCATCAGCACTCAGCTGAAGAGCCGGCCAGCCTGCGAGGTTTTGGATCTTCCGCCCGGCAACCATGATGCCTGCAATCGGGCAGATGATGTGGCAGAATCCCCGCCTTCCGGTGAGAAATGCGACAATGAAGATCCCCGCAAAGATCATCACGACAATCATGAGGATCTGTACAGATGAGATCGAGATGCCGTTTACCGTTCCATACAGGGGATCGACCCCCTTTATTCCACCAGCCGCGAGGAACGCCCGGCTGATCGCTGCAATCCAGAGCACTGTGACACCGTACTTGATCCAGTTGTGCCATCCCTCTTTTACAGTCTTCCTGATGAGAGGAGAACCGAGCTCCTGGCATGCACCCATCGGGCAGAGCCACCCGCACCAGATACGACCGGCAAAGAGAGAGAGGATAAAGAGGATGATATAGAGCAGGAAGGTTCCTGTGACGATTCCCTCGGATGCACCCATCATGATGACTATCGGGGAGATGTAGAAGATCGTGACAGGGATGAGGAGGAATGTAATGATGAGGATCCATCTCCGGATCTTCAGGCGTGAGGATTCTGTTTGTTGTACCTGGTCTGATTCAGCCATGAAGTGTACCTTCAGGAATGTGGAAAGTTTCAGAGCTTAAACTATCTGATACATTCTTATATCATGGCAATGTTCGTACTTCTGGTGTGCCGGTGATCGGGCCTTTTTTGTCAGCGAATCCTGGATAACTGCATAGGATAGTCAAGTGATCGCGTGGAATGGAATTGAGATCTATTCCCTCCTCCCGGGAGCTCTAGCCTTTGCGCTCTTAAACAGCCAGTATGGAAACCCCGGGTTCCCGATATGAATCTTTTTCTATCGCTATTTTTTTCAGGAGGGATCAGATCCTCCTGCTCACCGTCCGTGCATGCAGCCTGATTGCGAGCAACGTGAAGGTGACTGAAAATGCCGCCAGTGCAGCGAAATTCACTGCAAGCGGGAAGGTGTTCGTTTCCATGATGCAGTAGCGGGCGATATCGGTGAAGTAGGTGAGCGGGGAGCAGACGGCGAGCACCTGACCCCAGAAGGGGAGCTGCTCCACCGGTATGAAGACACCGCTGATGAAGACGAGCGGGAACTTCAGGAGGGACGAGAGCATCATGATGTTTGATGGCACATTCGTCGCAGGTGTTGAGAGGAGGAGCCCGAGTGCCGAGAAACAGACCGAGGCGAGGATGATCCCGGCTAGGAGCAGGAGCGGGTGGAGAGGGACGATGCCAAGCAGAGCCCCGATTCCGATTGGGACTGCGGCAATACCGATCCCAAACAGGACGGAAGCAAACATGTCGCCTGCGATCAGGGTCCTCATCGTGATCGGGCAGGCGATCAGCCGCTCTAAGGTGCGTGCCTGGGCCTCCCATGGCTGGATCACCGGCGAGACTGCGGTTGCCGTAAAGAAGACAGTCATCGCGAGGAGACCGGAGATGAGAAACGGCATCGAAAGCCCACGGTTCCCGACAGCAAAGGCGAGAAAGAGGAAGAGTGGCATGAAGAGGCCGAAGATGATGACCGGACCTTTCAAATAGTAGATACGGATATCCTTCTTTGTGATCGCAAAGGCCCGTTTTGCCTGTTCGATGAAGCTCTCCGGGTTCATGCAGAATCAGCTCCTGTGAGCCTGAGGAACGCTTCGTCCAGTGTCGGCGCCAGTGTCCTGAGCATCCCGATCTTTACCCCCTGTTCTGCTCCGTATGCGGTGATCGCGTGGATGGTGGAATCGACATCCTCTGTGGTGATCACCCACTTGTCCCCTTCCCGCCTTGCAGATTTGATCCCCGGAAGTGTGGTGGGATCATCTGCTGTTTGCGCCGGATCGAAACTGACCTCGATGGTATGCAGCCGTTCGATCGCCATCTTCAGCCGCTCAGGTGAATCGATGGCAGCAATTCGTCCCTTTCGTATGATCGCAACCCGGTCGCAGAGCCGGTTTGCCTCATCCATGTTATGGGTGGTGAGAAAGATCGTTGTTCCGGTATTGTTCAGTTCACGGAGCATCCCGGTGATCAGGTGGGTGCTCTGGACATCGAGGCCGGAGGTCGGCTCGTCAAGGAAGAGGAGATCAGGTTCATGCAGGAGTGCCATTGCAAGTATGAGCCGTTGTTTCATCCCTTTTGAGAACCCCTGCACCTTTTGATCCTTTCGTTCAAGGAGGCCAAGGGCTTTGAGGAGTGATGCTGCACGTTCTTCTGCATAGTGTTTCGGTACGCCGTAGAGCTCTCCCATCAGCATCAGGTTCTGCCAGGCCGAGATGTCGGTATAGGCGTTTGCAGTCTCCGGCACCACTCCGCACCGCTGCTTCGCCCGGATTGGATCTGAGACGATATCGTGCCCGAAGATCGCCGCGGATCCGGAATCAGGCTGCATCACCCCGGTCAGCATCCGGGCGGTTGTAGTTTTCCCGGCTCCGTTTGGACCAAGAAAACCGAATATTTCGCCTTTATGTACCGTAAATGAGATGGAATCGACTGCGATGATCTCTGAGAAGACCTTCCTGAGATCGTTTGCGATAATTGCGTCTTCCTGATGTTCTGCTTCTTTCACACTCCACTCTCCAGCAGGATTGCTTTTCTTTCTATTACTATAGAAAGAATAGCATTAAAAGAGATGACTATGGTACACTGAAGTAATGTGCAAAGATACGCTTTCTTTTGGTATCTGTCCGCTACGGGGTATTCTCCCGCTTCTGTCGAAGAAGTGGGCACTCCCGATCATCACGACCGTCGGGAGGGCAGGCAGTATCCGGTTCACCGATATTGAGCGGATACTGGTAGGAATCAGCCCAAAAACCCTCTCTGATACCCTCTCGGATCTCCGGGCTGAAGGTCTGCTTGACCGGATCTTCTATGCAGAGACCCCGCCACGGGTGGAGTATTCGCTGACAGAAGAGGGGGCGGCTCTCTGCCTCGCGATACAGCCGTTGATGGAATGGGCTGCAAGAAGAAAAGGGTCAGGGAACCGGGAGTGCCTGCCCGCCTGCCGGATAAATGGGGCAGAGAATCTCTGCGCCAGCCATTCGAAGAGTCCCTGATCTACACCCTCTTTTCTGAACAGGGGATGCAGAGCCGTTCCCCGTCTTTGTCGTTTAGCCGGTTTACAGCAACCATCTCGCCGCATCGGGCACATTCGGCCTGTTCAAAGGCCTTTGTCTTCTTAAAAACCTCAGTTTTGAACCGCTGGACGGTGAAGAGTTCTTCCTCGGGCATCGAGAGGATGACATCTGCCACCTTCAGCATTCTGAGATCGAAGGTCATCCGCTCTTCTTCCGTTGCCTCACCTGAAAAGACCGTCTTTCTGAGTTTTGCAACAACGGGATCGATCCTCTCAAGGTCAAAGTCCCGGTGCCTGAGTATCCGCACCGCCTCACCGTTTCGCCTGTTGATGAAGGTATAGGCGTGCTTCCCGTAATCAAGGATGGTCAGGTTCCCTTTTCCAGAGGTGCATCCACTGATCACCTGGACGGCATCGATTCCACAGGCATCTGTCGTTTCGATCACTGCCCTGAGATCGTTGCCATGGTTGCACTGCACTCCAAGCTCGTTTGTTGCCTTCTCGCAGACCCGTGCGGCAAATGCAAGTCCGCCACAGAGATGGCCGTGGAACTGGATCAGTGCCTCAAGGGATGGTGTATGTTCTGTTTCTTTCTCCATACAGTGTATGTGCATATCTTATACTATATTATAATTTATCTTTAATAATTTCTCATTTTGTTACAATAAATCACATGAAAAATGATATCGATAGTTTAAAATAAACATATTGAAAAAAATGGTATGATCAAATATGATTAAAAGAACATTTAGTATGGTATTTGTGGGGCTGCTCCTCATCGCACTCCTGGTTGCTGCCGGGTGTGTCGGGGATGCAACAACCCCTGACACGAAAGCACCCTCAGGCCCACATGAAGTGACGATCACCGATGGCTTTGGCCGGACAGTGACGCTTACGGTTCCGGCAACCGAGGTTCTCGCCTCTGGTTCCGGCGCAGTCCGGTACATGGTCTATATGCAGGGTCAGGACACCCTTGTCGGTGTCGACAGCAGGGAAAAGAGTCCACTGGTACCCGAAGGTCGTCCCTATGCCCTTGTTCATTTCAATCAGCTGAAAGATCTTCCGGTCTTTGGAGAAAACCGGGGAAAAGATGATCCGGAGAAGGTCATCGCGATCAACCCGCAGGTGATCTTCAAGACGGGTGCCACCGGCCAGGGTTCTGCAACCGATGTCGGTGCGGTAAGTACACTCCAGGAGAAGACCGGTATTCCGGTGATCGGTTACCCGTATGGATCCCTCAGGACCGATGCCGAGAAGGATGAGATGTATACGTACCTCAGGACGATCGGTCTTGTCATCGGGAAGGAGGGCCGGGCAGAAGAGGTGATCGCGTACATCGAGGAGACGATGGCAGATCTTGAGCGCCGGACACATGATATTCCTGTAGCCGAGCAGAAGCGTGTCTATATCGGTGGTGTCAGCATGTCCGGTTCGCACGGTATAATCTCGACCGAGCCTGCATATCCACCATTCCTCTGGGTGCATGCGAATAATGTCGCATCAGGTCTTGGGACTGCACATATGGATGTTGCAAAGGAGGCGATTGTTGACTGGGATGCTGAGTATCTCTTTGTTGACCTTGGGACGCTCGGCATGGAGAATGACGGTGCGGTCGGGCAGCTGAAGACCGACCCGGCATTGAAGGGGCTCTCGGCGGTAAAAGAGGGTAAGGTCTACGGCGTGCTGCCATACAACACCTATAATATCAACTACGAGGTTGTCTTAGCGAATGCGTATTATGTTGGCAAAGTGCTCTATCCGGACCGGTTTGCAGATGTTAATCCAGTGAAGAAGGCGGATGAGATCTTCACCTTCTTCGTTGGAAAACCTGTCTTTGAAGAGTATAATGCTGAGTACAGAGGGCTTGGTTTCACTCAGATCCCGATCTGATACTCCAAGATCTCTGGAATGGGGGGATTTCTCCTCCCCCACTTTTTCTTCGTATTTTGCGTTTATTTCATCGACATTAGTAATACTAAGATAGTATCAGTATTTTCCTGTAAAATT
>NZ_JAUSCG010000071.1 GCF_030651615.1 Methanocalculus sp. | reverse complement strand
CTTTACACGCCGTCCATCACTCCAGAAGAGGTTATCCCGAAGATATAATGTCCACTCCGTATGATCATGCGAGACCTCAAACCGCTCAATGGTTCGTCCAATGAGACTGCCATCCGCCTGCATATCCATCAGATGCATGTTCGTGATCCGCATGAAGATATCAATATAATAATCAGTATAGAACTGTGTTGAGGTGACCTGATTTGGGGTTGCTATCTTCAGTACGGTCGTATCCTCAGGGGGTTCAGGGAAGCCGAGCACCCTGCATGCAGACACCTGGAGTTCAGATGCGGCATAATGAGTGATATCATCACCAAGGTATGTCGAACGCATGTACGGGAGAATCGCTTCTCCAAGTTCGTCATGGTTCATATCCGGTAGAGCAGATGCAGGGGCGATCAGCACCGAGCAGATGAGCAGCAGCAGAAGAGCAGTACTCAGCAGGTGTTTGAGAATGGGTCTCATCTCTTCTCCTCCGTCATTTGTACTCTCTTACAACCAGCAGATCCCAGCCCGATGATCAGAAGGACCATACAACCACCGATGAATGAACCCATCAGGGGGCTTGATGCCTTTTCAGCAGGGGTGACCGGCACTTTGGAGATGGCCGCCTGTTGTGACGCGGTCGGGGCAGTAGTCACTTTCGCAGTGGTTGGTTTTGGGGTTGGATTCTCTGTTCCAGGGATTGATGAGACTGCTATTGCAAAGAGGGAAAAGCCAGGGGTTTCAGCCTCATATGCCAGAGCATCGTCGGTATCATCTGATGAGAGGCGGCGGGTCGGGAGGAGGTCCCAGCCGTTCTGGTACCGGAAGAGTGAGATGCCGGTATCATCCACACGCTGCTCATCGATCCAGGAGCGGTCAACAGAGAACCAAATTGTTGCACCGGTCAGATCGTCATGGGCGATATTCCGCAGATCGATCTCAAGATATTCATATGCTGCACCTTCAGGGGCAGGGGTGCCTTCAGGCAGCTCGGTCTTCTCCACCTTTGCAGAGGCAGACGAGATATCGGCAGAACTCTTCAGAACGATGGAGCGAATGGGAGAATCAGCAACCAGAAGAGTCTTCTCCAGTGAAGATGTGCCAGTACCAGCCACTGAACCGCCGCTGCTGCCACCACCCGACGATTCGACATTGACGAGGGTATCAGCGATTATACCCTGTGCATTCTCTACCAGGTTATCCCACCTCCCAGAGATGACATTGCTGCCAGCGTTCTGGCTCCGGGCAGTATAGATGATCGTCTCATCTTCAATTACTGAGAAGATGATCTGCTGGTCGGCACGATACACACGGTCAGCGGGATGGTCGGTCTCAAGGAAGGTGAAGCCTTCCGGCAATGTCTCGATGATCCCTCCGGCGGGCATCCCTTCGATCTCAAGGGTGATCTGCAGATCGGACCAGCCCTGAATGCCGGTCAGCACTGAACGCGAAACAACCGTCTCGTCAGCGACTGCCGGCATCACAGAGAGGGCCAGCAGAAGAATCAGACAGCATAATGTTACCTTTAGTCCACGGAGTATAAGCATAGTAATACCATTTGTTTATTCCGTAGCAATATGTAGAAATAGTATTTATTCGTTATTAAATGAGAGTTATAACATAAATCATACGATTTCAGCACTAGGGATCTCACTTTCGCTCTGCAACAGCAACCGAGAGCCATCCATACTCCGGTGCCGGAAAGTAGGTGGATTTCTGAGTCCTCCTCAGCTCCATCTCATCCATATCACTGTACCTGGTGGAGAAGCCGGGTCCAAGCATTGCAACGATCTCATCTTCTGCATAAGTGGTCATCCGGTCAAGTCCGGTATAATCCCGGACATGGGAGAAGATATCATATGGAATATACCGCCGTTCCTGATGGATACGAGGGCATGGTTTGAGGTGTTCAAAGACGATTACCAGGTTAGGGAAAGACTCCTTTAAGGAGTCCATCACATCCTGCATCACCATCTGGTCAATATAGTAGCTGAGACCCTCCATCACCACAATCAGACGGGTGGAGCCCGTTTCATTGAATTTCTTTATCAGAATTTCCCTTAGTGACTGGGTGTCGGTGATATCCGCTTTTATGCAGGAGAGGGGCAGCAGATGATCCGGTGCAAGTTCAGCATAGAGACGCTGCTTAATCTCCATGTTTCTCAGGTCAATCTCGGTGAAGCAGACGTTATCTGAGAGCCATGGCAGAAGTTCAAGGCCGAGGGGGGAGAAGCCTGCACCCAGGTTGACGATTACTGTCCTTTCGGGATCGTTCTTCAGGAGTTCTGTGACCGCATTTTTGATGAAGTGCTTTCTGTTGATGATCACCTCAGAGTACCAGGGGCAGATCTCGTTATACCGCTTGAGGAGCGGATACCCGTGCGTTAGATCAAGCCGCTCGATGTAATGTTTGATAATTGGGATCTCATCGTAGTACCGGCTTGCCCAGAGCATCACAAGGGCGGCAGTGTCTGATACCGGGCATGGGTCGAAATGGTCTTTCATCTGTAGCTCCTCCCGAAAAATGGTTCTCAATGATTGTGATAGCACGTCTGATCAATCTTCTCCCTGCCGATCGTCCTGTTCACCTCTCTGACGGGTTTTTTGAAGGGCTCTATCCAGAACCCCGATACCAGGTATGATCACCCGGCTGCTCGCCTGAGCCGGTCGGTTTTGGTCATCATTATATATTCACAATCCCGATAGCAGACTATGAATACCCGGAGAAGAGGGAGTGTATCGGTCCCGGGCGGCGAGGTCGGGTACTGCATTGCAGGCGAAGAGAGGCCCGGTATCCCGCTCATCCTGATCCACGGAGGGCCGGGGGGAAGTTATGACGGATTTGTTCCCCTGGATGCCCTTGCAGACGAGCGGCCAGTCATCTTCTACGACCAGCTCGGCTCATACCGATCTCCTGCACCTGATGATTCGTCACTCTGGACCCTTGAACGGTATGCAGATGAGCTGCATGCGATCAGAACGGCGCTGGCTCCGGGGCCGGTCCATCTCCTCGGCCAGTCATTTGGGGCGATGCTTGCGGTTGCATATTGTGAGAGATACGGACAGTCCGGGATTTCGTCACTCATCCTCTCCGGCCCCCTCATCTCGTCTCCACGCTGGGAGTCAGATCAGCGGCGGCTTCTGTCGCAGATGCCACAGGAGACGCGGGCGGTAATCGGGATGCATGAATCATGCGAAGTCTATGACTCGCCCGCCTATCAGGAGGCGATGATGGAGTACTACCGCCGCCATCTCTGTCGGATGGAGATATGGCCGGACTGCCTGAACCGGATGTTTGAGCGGCTTGCAGCTCCGATCTACCTCCATATGTGGGGGCCATCTGAGTTCACGGTCCGGGGAACACTCAGAAACTGTGATAAAACACCGGTTCTGGCCGCACTCCGCCTGCCGGTGCTCTATACCTGCGGGGAGTTCGATGAGGCAACACCCCTGACTGTCCGGGAGTATCAGCGGATGACGGACGGGGCAGTGCTGAAGGTTTTTACTGGTGCATCACACATGCACCATCTGGAGGCGGAGGAGGAGTATATCGCGGTGGTACGGGGGGTTCTTGGAGGGAGATAAAAAGAATGGAAAAATGAGCAGATCAGATCTGCTTCATCAGGAGATACATTCCACCAAGTGCAGAGAGTGATGCGATGATATTGTTGAGCGAGAGCTTGTCATCTCCATATCCCATCATCGAGACGATATCAAAGGCTGCAAAGAGCAGGAATGTGAGGGCAAAGAGATATCCTGCCTGAATCTTCAGCTTGTAACCGGCATAGCATCCAGCGATGAAGATCAGAAGCTGGATAGCAATTGTAATAGGGGTGAGCATCTCGGCGAGTGCCATGCTCTGAGATACATTCATGAACAGATATATATTTTTCTCCATTTGCCGTTTTCCGGCAAAGGAGCAGCGGAGAGAGGGGGGTTTCCACACATTCTTTTGAATAGCCTCTTCTTCAATTGCCCTTGCTGGCCTTCATCACTGAGGTTCTCGGGAAATGTATCATCGCCTCTTCCTTCTTAGTCAGTGCCTTCCCTCACCGCGACTGACAAGAGGCCTTGGTGTAACAGATACCATTCTGAAATTCCAGAACCCGACGACCATGGTGCCAATGATGGCGAGGGTGGCGTCGGGGAGGAATTAGTTAGATCTGTTTGATCGTACAGTTTCCCTCTTTGCGAACGGTTTCTAAAATGGAAACAGCTGACTCATCACAGAACCAACTGCAAATAGTGAACTTTAACGTTATAATAATTAGTTACAATCAAATATAGTGAAAAACCACTATAGAGTATGACTGAACAGATTTTCATCGTCGGGGGTGAAGTCGAACCCCCGCATTTCATCGGCAGGGATGAAGAGGTCAACAGGATCAAAATAGACCTCCTCTCCCAGGCACAGAATAATGTCATCATTGGTCCACGGAGAATAGGTAAAACTTCCCTGCTCAGGAATCTCAAAAACAGTATCCAGAGCGAAGTCCTTTTTGTCCAGGTCAACTGCAGGAAGATCACACGTCCGGCTGATCTCTTCAGGATCACAACCAGAGCAATGGTTGCGACTTATGAGGAGAAGCATCGGATCAAAGGCCTTGCACGGAAGTTCTCGGATATCTTCAAAGGAAAGATCACCTCAGCTACACGATCAATCTCTGAGATTGGAGGCAGTATCGAACATGTCGGAAACGTCTACCTCCGGTTCCGGGACAGTGAAGTGAACGAAGAAGAACTCATCGCAGAAACCTTTGAGTTCATTGGAAGCTTTGCAGACGAGATTGAAGAGCCGATAGTACTGGCATTCGATGAGTTCCAGGAACTTGGAAAATGGAATGGGAAGATCTTCAACCTGTTCAAGACCCATATGGACAGCCAGCCCGATGTACGATATATCTTCTCAGGCTCTTCGGTCTCTCTCCTCCATGAGGTCTTCCTGAAACCGGATTCACCACTCTATCTGATGGCTGCAAAGGTCCAGCTGGAGCCGATTCGGCAGGAGGATGTACACAGGTACATCCGTTCCCGGCTTGAGATGCAAAAGATCAGGATATCAGATGGTGCCCTTGATAAAATATATGAATACACCGATGGTTTTCCATTCTATTTCCAGAAGATCGGATTCATACTCTATCAAAATGCCATCCTCGAAAAGAAGGATGCAGTCACGTTAAAAGACGTGGATATCGCATTCTCTTCCATGCTCAATGAGTTTGACAGTGAGTTTGAAGCACGGTATTCCAGTAAGTTCAGCAGGCAACAGCAGGATATCTTAAAATATCTCTCTGCCGAAAAGACCCGAAGGCTGAAGGAGATTGCGACAGATATGCAAACTCCTGCATCCTCTCTCACCGCTTCGATGAGAGACCTCTACAACACAATGACTGTCTGGAAGCCTCACGAGGGAAGATATGGCATACTCGACAATGTCTTCCGATTGTGGATTGCGCACAATATCCTTGCAAACTACGAATAACATCCATCTCTTAGGTATTTTCTTAGCTGATCCAATGATGGAGCAGGAAGTCTCCCTGCCTGAGTACGATGAAAGAGCTTGAAAAATAACCAGAGGGGCAAGGGGAGATATCCCCCCTGATATCGTGCCACTATTCCGCACAGAAAAATTTAGTTTTTATAGGGGGCAGACCCTAGTTTTGGATTATAGGTCGCATCCGTCTCGGCCCTGACCGCATGGGAGAGGAGCGCAAGCGGAATATCCATCGGACAGAGTTCCTCGCACTGACCGCAGTTGATGCAGGAGTCGGAGATATGAGCAAATCTGCGCATATGGAACATCGGGCTTGGCGGAATCTGGCCGGTTGGGACCATCGTTGTTGCCGCCTTCAGCTCCTTTTCTATCGGGAGGCAGACCGGGCAGTTCTCAATGCATGAGTAGCATTTGATGCACCGGGAGGTTTCGGCTTTGATCGTATCCCAGAGGTTGTCTGAGAGTGCGGAGAAGTCATGCTTCCGCCATTTGTTGCCGAGTTTCAGCATTGCACCCTCGACCTTTCCACGGATGGCAATACCCTTCGGATCAGCAGCTGACGTGACAACAGCACCTGCGGCTGATGCTTTTGAGACAAGCGTTGCACCCTTGTCTGAGCAGACTTCAACAAAGGTTGCCTTTCCGGCCTTGTCGCCGATGACACCCCAGTTCCCGCAGGCAAGGTCTGCCTGACGTGGCACCTTATACAGGCAGCGGCGGCAGTTGCTCCTCCGGCCATAGCCGTCCTCTTCGAGTTCGTCGATGGAGATACCCTTGTGGTGGCCGTCCTTTGTCATGATGATGAACTGGCCCTTGTCGATCTCCTCTTTGACAACATCGTCGGGGTTCGTATCAAACTTATCTTTGATCATCTTTGTTGCATCGATCGGTGAGACCGATCCACCGCAGTTTAAGCCGATCAGGATAAGGTTATCCAGGTTGATCTGGTTTCTCCTGGCAAGCTCAAGGATACCCATCGTGTCGCAGCCTTTCACCGGCAGAGCGAGCTTCATGCCGTTTGCCCCTGCAAGATACTTCGTCAGTATCTTCGAGAGGAGGAGTGTTCCACAGTGGAGTGAACCGGATGCCTTCTCAACTTCCGCCGGGTTCGTCACCACTTCGACTGTGGCATCATAGATGTCTGCTCCCTTCTTGACGACGAGAACACCGTCAACCATCTTGCTCTCAAGGGCGTACTTCAGCAGTGCAGTAACTGCACCTCCGCACTCACCCTTCTTGACACCTTCTTCAGTTGATGCCCATGCATAGAGCATATCGCCTTTTGCAACCATCTTCAGGCCTCCTTGATCTTTTCTACGGTGACAGAACAGGCCTTGAACTCGGGGATCTTGGCGATCGGGTCAAGTGCGTTGTTTGTCAGGACGTTTGCTGCACATTCTGCAAAGTGGAACGGCATGAACATGACGCCCTTCATGATCTCCTTTGTGACCCGTGCAGGTACATTGATCTGACCACGGCGGCTTCGTGCGATGATCATCTCGTTGTCTTTGATACCGAGTGCCTTTGCATCCTCGTCATTGATCTCGATCCAGCCGGTCGGCACTTCGCTCTCAAGTGAGCTCGAGCGCCGTGTCATCGAACCGGTGTGCCAGTGGAAGAGGCAGCGGCCCGTCGTCAGGATGAACGGATACTCTGCATCAGGAACTTCTGCCGGATACTTGAACTCGATCGGGAAGAAGATGCCAAGACCGTCGGGGTGGGAGAACTTGCCGATATGCAGAATTGGTGTGCCTGCATGCTCAGTTGTCGGGCAAGGCCAGTGCAGCGCTTCGGGCTTTGAGAGCCGGGCATAGTTCATGCCACCATAGGACGGCGTAACCTTTGCAATCTCGTT
>NZ_JAUSCG010000070.1 GCF_030651615.1 Methanocalculus sp. | reverse complement strand
CGCGAACTGAAACTTGCTAAAAAAGCATGTCCCTGCCGTGATCTCACCGTTTTGGAGCACCTCGCACGCTGGGAGCAGATGCTTGACGGTACCTTCATCGAAGGTCAGGCGACTGTCAGGGTCAGAACCGAGATCGATCACCCGGACCCTGCGATCCGTGACTTCTCTGCGATGCGGATCGTCAACTCCACGATCCATCCCCGTGTCGATGCAACCGTCTATCCCCTGATGAACTTCTCGGTTGCGATCGATGACCATCTTCTTGGAATGACCCATGTGATCCGGGGAAAAGATCATATTGCAAATACACGCCGTCAGCGGTATATCTTCGATTACTTCGGCTGGAAACCCCCCCACTACCTCCATTACGGGAGGATGTCCATCGAAGGGCTCGTCCTCTCGACATCTTCGATGCATCAGGGGATCTCTGAAGGGATATACTCAGGGTGGGATGATATCCGGCTTGGCACACTCCGTGCGATGGCCCGTCGTGGTATCCTGCCTGAAGCAGTCCGTGCCGCTGTCACCGAGATCGGGATCGGCGAGACAGATATCTCGTTCTCATGGGAGAACCTCTTTGCAAAGAACCGCGATCTGATCGATAAGGGATCAGATCGGTACTTCTTCATCCCCGACCCCGTCTCTGTAACGGTTGAAGGTGCACCGGACCAGATCGCACACGCACCCCGCTATCCCGGCGATGAAGAGCGGGGGTACCGGAGTCTTCACTTCATACAAGAGATCTTCATCCCTGCAAAAGAGATGACCGGCAATGAGATGATCCGGTTAAAAGATCTCTTCAATATCAGGGTGACCGGTGAGCATCAGGCAATTTATGCAGGGGATTCACTCGCCGACGCACGGAGTGCAAAAGCTCCGATCATCCAGTGGCTTCCATCGGATAACGCGGTTCCCTGCCATATCCTGACTCCTGATGGTGTTATCGAAGGGTATTGCGAGGCTGAGGTCGCAGGGTATGCAGGGAAGACCATCCAGTTTGAGCGGATCGGGTTTGTCCGGATCGATTCCGTCAAAGAGGGACTGGTCACCACCTACTTCACCCATCGGTGAACACTTTTTTCTATGGATGCCGTTCATCTGCTGAGAGGAGCAGAGGCGGGGAGGGCAGAGGCGCTCCTTGCACTCCGACATCTGCCTCTGCCGATCCGGCGGGATCTCCTCTCCGATGATTATGAGAGGAGACGGCGTGCTGAAGGGAAGTTCTTTGAGGCGATCCTCTATGAGCTTCTTCGAAAGATTGGAGAAGAGAGCAGCTGTATTGATCGTATCGCTGCATGGGGAGCCGATGCACCTCCACCCGGTGAATCTAAGAAGGGGATCTGGTACTCCCGGGACGGAGGAATACGGATCTGTTCAGCAGGAGCGATCCTGGCTGAGGTCGATCTCCTCTTTACTGATAATGAGGGGAGGACGTTCTTTTCCGAAGCGACGATCACACCGCCATCACCAGCTGCTTTTATGCAAGAGGTGGAGAGGAAGAGGAAACTGCTCTCTGATCTTGCAGGTGGGGGAGAGGTGCGGTTCCTGTACATCTCGACCACCGCTCCTCCGCAGGGGCTTGCCCCTCTCTTTGAAGACGGAGGAGCAGTGATAGTGCGATCTGATCTCCTCCCTCTTATCGCAGAGATTGAGGATGTACTCGGATCCCCAAGGAAGAGACGAATAGTTCCTCATCAGAAGGTGGTTGACGGAAACGACCTTTTCGACACAGTGCCGGAAGTTGCGGAGAAGAAGGGGCTCCTCTCCTATATCCAGCGCCTCTTTCTGAAGTAGTAGAGCATCAGAAGGGAGAGGCAGAACATCAGGAGGAGGGTTGCAGGGTACCCGATCTCCCAGTCGAGCTCTGGCATGTATGCAAAGTTCATCCCATATACTCCTGCAATGAAGGTGAGCGGGATGAAGATCGTCGCGATGATCGTGAGCACCTTCATCACCTCATTCATCCTGAAGGAGAGGGTTGAAAGGTAGAGGTCGAGCATTCCTGCGGTGAGATCGCGGAGGGTCTCAACAGCATCGATCACCTGGATGGTATGGTCATAGATGTCACGGAAATAGATCTGAATCTTTTTTGAGATGAGCAGCGACTCGGTCCGCTCAAGTGTGGAGAGGACTTCACGAAGCGGCCATATTGCTTTTCTGAGGGTGATAAGATCCCGTTTGAAGAGACGGATCTCCATCACGGCAGCCGGGCCCGGATCTGTGAGAAGCGTATCCTCAAACACCTCGATCTCCTCACCAAGTGTCTCAAGTATCCCAAAATATGCATCGACGATGGTATCGATGAGAGAATAACAGAGGAAATCGGGACCATACTGTCTGATCTTTCCATGGTTTCTGATCCGGTTCCTCACCGGATCGAAGACGTCACCGACCCGCTCCTGAAACGAGAGGACGCAGGTGCCGGTGATGATCAGACTCACCTGTTCAGACCGGATCTCACCGTCAACTCGTGAGAGCATCCGTAAAACGATAAAAAGGTATGAGGGGAACTCCTCAAACTTCGGCCGCTGGGTGGTGTTCATCAGGTCTTCAAGGGTCAGCGGGTGGATCGAGAAGATCTCGCCTATTGCCCGGATGATACCGGTATCATAGATACCATCGATATTGATCCAGGTAACCGAGGAGCTGTTTTTGTATGATGAGAGGAGGGCAGAGTCACGGAAGCAGAGTTCGGTGAAGTGACCGTCTGCATCATAGTCCATCACCGTGATCGTGACGGGCTCTCCGGTAACCTCACCGACATGGACCAGGGAGCCGGGAGGGAGACCAGCTTTCTTCGATATCTTCCGAAACATGGTACCTACTCTTCTGTTATCTCACTGACGTACGCAACCCCAATCCTGCCCCGGCGGAACCGGGTGCTGTTTAAGAGATGACGCATATCAACGACCTCGGCGTCATTGATGAGGGTCTGGATCTGCCGCTCGATATTGATATTTCTCTCCCAGGGAATCCCCCGGAAGATGACGCCATGGTTATGGAGATGCTGATTCGTTGCCCCCTTATGTGACGGATGGATGTAGGCAAGTGAATGGAGTGCGACCGGATCATAAACCGAGAGGTCCGCTGTCGTATCCACTCCGACACCAAATGAGACGAGGGTGTCACCTTCGTAGAGGGGATCGGTATTGATCAGACACCAGTCATGAACGGCATTCTCATCCATGATGGTGCCTTTGAGGCCACCTGCATTCTCTTTCAGGGGAGAACGGAGCAGGCCGGAACCGGTCATGCCTGAGGTTACCCCTGAGATGGCAAGGGCGATGACACCTTTGAAGTCCTTCCTCCGTACTTTTGCAGACGAGAAGACCTGCCGGTAGAGATCTTCAAGAGAGATGCCATGTGGATCGTCTGCATCAAAGGAGATGTACTCATGAAACGGCCCTTCAAGCGTGACATTGAAGGCGGTATACACCGGGATTCCCTGATCAGATCCTGCCGGAGCGAGGAAGTCAGGTGTGTTGTTCCCATCAGTCGGGAGCCAGACCATCGAGCCGTGGAGGGTGATCATCTCCCCAAGGAGCGGGAGAGCAGATTCGGCATCGGGGCCGAGTGCACCAAGTCCGATTGAGTATCGGATCGAGGTGAAGGTAGCTTCCGTCAGATCATCCCGTGTGATTCGGGAGTGGAGGAGGGTGGAGAGACTTCCCCGCACCTTCAGGCGGGCGGTGCCTGTACCTGCCCGCTCGATCTGATATGTTACACCCCCATACTTCACCGATTTGTGTGAGGAGAGCTCATCGATGAGGGAGAGGGTCATTTCACCTTTGCCGCAGATCCGGATGGC
>NZ_JAUSCG010000054.1 GCF_030651615.1 Methanocalculus sp. | reverse complement strand
TGCTGTACGAATGCTTGGAAGGATAAAAGATCCAAATACGGTATCACATCTCATCGGAGTACTTGCTGATCCCGATCCGGAAGTGAGAACAAGTGCGATCGTTGCGCTTACAGGCATAGGAAAAGGCTCGCTCCCTGAGCTCACGGCGGCCTTTGAGAACAGTGATGTTCGGATCCGTGAAGGGGCTATGGAGATCCTTGCCGGAATCGGAGAGCCAGCTGTCGCGTCTCTCATTGTATACTTAAAGAACGAGGACCCGTCAGTCAGAATACGTGCAATGGTCATCCTCGGGGAGATTGGAAGCCATGAAGCACATGAACCCATCACAGATCTCCTCCGCGACAGCGATCCGGGTGTTCGCAGGGAAGCTTTTGAGGCACTTGAGCGGGTCAGGTGAAGCCCGCCTGATCACTTCTGTTTTCGTCTGACCTTCATTGCATTGAGCTTTGAGCTGAGAAAACCAGGTTTATTCAGGGGAAATACCCCCTCCTGAACCGAGCGGACATCTTCAATCGAGTAGAAGGCAGTTGGGTTGAAGTGTTTGATCTGATCGACCACATCGGTGAGGTTTGATCGGTTGATGATGAGAAAGATCAGCTTCACCTCTCCGGTTGATCCTTCAGCATTAATGGACGTAACACCATAGTTCTTCTGCTTAAAGGATTCGACGAGCTGCCCCGCATCCCGCTTGGTGATCACCCTGACGATCACCTGGCCGATGGAGAGGCGATCTTCAAGCAGAATCCCAAGATAGTTGCCGAGCGCAAAACCAAGGCCATATGCGATATAACATACAGGGTTATTCAGGTTCTTCATGATCTCACCAATGGCAAGGAGCCAGATGATCACCTCAAAAAAACCTAGTACAGGGGCAAGAAAACGGTATCCACGTGAAACAAAGATGATTCTGAGTGTCCCGATACTGACATCAACAATACGGGCAAGGACGATGAAAAGAGGTACGATCACCCAGGTGAAGAGATCAGAGAACGGGATACTTAAGAGATCCATTTCTATGAAACCTAAAAAATGACTGCATTCGGTTGAATGCAGAGATTACAGTACGAAGACCGCAGCAGCGATGACCGTTACCCATTTTCCGTCTGCATCGCCTTCAGCTGACTGACAGATATGGGTCGTCTTGATGATCTTACCACTCGCCTTATAGATCTGTTCCCGCTCCTGCCATGCCTTATCGGGATCGAACTCAATTCCGAGTGTCGTTGCAAGCATCGTCGCGGCGAGATCTTCTGCATATTCCCCTGATACAAAAGCGGTCTCACCATATGCATGGTGCTCTGAGAGGTACCCGTACTCGTTTGCATCTTTTGGAAGTGCAAGACCAATTGCAGAGGTTAACAACCGGTTTGGCTCGTTCGTCTCGTTCCTTGCCATCACACAGTAGACTATCTCACCGGTATGAAGGAGCTTTAATCCTTCATCAGGCGATATGATCGTTGCATTCGGAGGAAATATACTTGAGACATACACGAGGTTGAACTTCTCGATACCTGCCTTTCTCAGGGCAAGCTCAAAAGAAGCGAGTTTGTCCTTATGGACACCAACACCTTTTGTGAAGAAGACCTTTGAGGGAACAACCATATGCATCATTCGTACTTCAGGGTGTTTAATCTTTGGCTGGAGGAAATCCGGTTAATTATCCCATTCAAGATGTGTTCCAACACCTATTGGCGTTATTATGTGATGACGGGAGAGCGCGATCGTTGCCTGAAGTCCTGTGCAGTGACAGGGGTAGATCTCTTCTATTTCTGACTGCGCGCACCATTCTGCAACCTCGGCAATCCGTTCTTTCGTAGCCGAATAGAGATGAAGGCCACCAATGATAGCGGAGATCTTATCCACTCCGCATACCTTTTTTGCATACTCAGCCGTATGCTCAATCCCTGCATGGGTGCACCCGCAGATAAGAACAAGGCCATCATCAGAACGGTAGACAAGACATGAATCCTCGATAACCGGATCAGGCACCCATCCTTTCCCGGTCTGAACAAAGGCACTGCTCTGTGCGGTGCGTTTCGGGTCGGTTCGTGGGATCTCACCAAGGAATGTGATCCGATCTGTCACCCTTACGGGGGAGACACTCATTATAATCTCTCCAAATTCCAAAAGATAGTCAGAAGAGACCGGGCATCCGACATCAATCATCTCTTTGCCCCTCTTCCGGCCAAAGGTTGCAGGGTGAGTGATGAAGACAGGACGTTTCCGTGGCCTCCCCTCGATAGCCGATCTGAGGTGGTGTGCGGCAAGCGAAGGGAGACCTCCGGTATGATCCACATGACCATGGGAGAGGATTATACGATCAACATCCAGGAGATCGATCTCCATCGATGCGGCATTCTCGATCAGGAGATCCGAATACCCGCAGTCAAAGAGGATACTGGTATCACCATCCTCTATGAAGAAAGAGAGGCCGGGTTCACCCCGGAAGTAACGATCAATCAGGGTGGTATTCTCGATGAGCACAGTTAGGTCCATAGGAACATATCTGCTGGTGGAGACGAAAGGCTCTTTGATAGTGCAGGTGATGATCATGTATGTTCATGCGAGGAGTCGTCTGCCTCTCACTACTTCTTCTGCTCGTCTCATCTGCCGGAGGGTTCACCGTTGAAGGGGCGGAGGGTATCCCACAGGGGTATCTCTGGTCTGGTGAGGAGCATACTCTCGATATCACCCTCTCCTTCTCTGGTCTTGATCCCCTCTCATTCCCCTCAGGTGATATCCTCATCCTACAGACAGAACTGGAAGACCCGGAATGGACAGTTCTTTTGAGGAGAGGAGGGGGCGAGAATACCCTCAGAAAATCATCAAAGTACCGCGAGACGATATCCGGGTGGGAGCTCTCCTATCCTGCATCGGAAGAGGTGAGCCTCCGGATCAGACTCACGGGGGTTATCCCGGAGACACCTGATAGCAGAACCATGTCAATCATCTCGGTTCGCCAGCTTGATGGCGCATACGAACTCCGGGGTGATAATGAATATCTGGTCTCACAGCTCGCCTATCCTTTGGGGAGCGCCCCGTCAGGGACCCCCCCTGAACCGGTGATCATCACCCCGTCCCCACCTGATCTCTCAGCATTCACCATCTCATCCAGATCAACCACCCCGACCTGCGATCTCGCACCCGGAGAGGACGCCACCCTCAGAACGTACCTCTCCTTTGATCGCCTCTCTTCAACCACCTTTCCGGATACCGACACACTTAGGCTACGAACCAGCCTCCTCAATCCCGAGTGGGCAGTCAGCATCTTCATGAACGGTGGAGAGAATGTAAGAACACCCGGAAAGGGGTATTATTACTCGCTACCGGGGTTTGAACTCGCCTATCCCGCTCGTGACAGCCTTGGGCTCTCAGTCTCTGTCACCGGAACTGTTCCTGCTGCATCATCTGCACCCCTCCTTGAGATCAGCCAGTGCGGACCTGACGGGTATGCACGGGAAGGAGCGATCTTTGTTCACCCTGCCGGGATCGCATTGATTGAGGAGACACCTGTTCCAACCCAGGTTGAGATGCCAATCCCGACACCTGTTGTAACGAGTACGTTTACACCTGCACCAACTGTAACAGTGACAGCTCTGCCAATGCCATCGAAAGGAGAGATCTTCCCTGAAGGCATTACGATCGAGGCTCTCCTTGATCTCTCAAATGAATTAATCGGACACGGAACACTCTTTCTGAAGCGTATTCTCTCAGTCTTCGGGATGTAACAGAATGAACGAATCGATGCGGGATCATGTTCTGAAGAGCAGGTACTTACTGTCAGGTGAGCATACATTCCCTGATCTCTGCCGCCGTGTTGCCGATGCGATCGGCAGGGAGGATGATGAACGGGAGGCATACTTTGAGATGATGAACAACCTCGAGTTCCTCCCAAACTCCCCTACACTGATGAATGCAGGAACAGCATGCAATCAGCTTGCGGCCTGCTTTGTCATCCCGATCGGGTCGACCATCGCTGAGATCTTTGAAGCGGTAAGACAGGGGGCGATCATCCAGATAACAGGCGGCGGCACCGGATACAACTTTTCGGCGATCCCACCGGAAGGCTCAGAACTTGGTTCTGCCGGTGGACAGTCCCCCGGACCTGTTCGGTTTATGGAGATCTTTGACACCTCAACAGAGGTGATCAGACAGGGTGGACGGAGACGCGGGGCAAATATGGGTATTCTTGATGTTGCACACCCCGATATCCTCTCCTTTATCACCGCAAAACATGAGGAGAGGGTCCTCACAAATTTTAACCTCTCGGTCATGATACCGGACTCCTTCATGGAGGCGATTCAGAGGGGAGCAGATGAGACCATACTCTTCACCCACCGGATAACAGAAAAAAGTGTGACTGTTGGAGAGGTATTTGGGGCGATAGTTGAGGGGATCTATCGGAATGGGGAGCCGGGAGTACTCTTCTCTGACACAATTAATCAAGGAAATAAAACACCCAGACTCGGTACAATTACCGCAACAAACCCCTGTGGTGAAGAGCCGCTTCTTCCTTTTGAATCATGCATCCTGGGGAGCATCAACCTTACACGGTTTATTCGGGACGGGGCTGTCGAATGGAGGAGGCTCGGGGAGACAGTGAGGCTGGCTGTTCATTTCCTCAATACCGCAATCGATAGGACTTCCCATCCCCTCCCCGAGATCAGGGAGGCAACACTGAGGACGAGAAAGATTGGCATTGGTGTAATGGGTCTGCATGACGCTCTTCTCCTCTCCGGTCTTCCCTATGATTCTGAAGATGCACGAAGGTTCGCTGAAGGGGTGATCTCATTCATCACACAGATGGCTGTGGATGAGTCTCAGAAGATCGCAGATGAGACAGGGCCATTTCCTGCATGGGAGGGGAGTAGCTGGAAGGAACCGATTCGAAATGCGGCACTGACGACTATCGCACCGACCGGGACGATCTCGCTTATTGCAGGTTGCTCATCAGGAATTGAGCCTGTTTACTCCTTCGTCATGACGAGACACTATACGGCAGGTGCATCGTTTGAGGTGATCCATCCTCTATTTTCTGAGCAGCTCGATTCTGAGATTGCACATCTCGGCTATCATGGAGTGGATGCAGAGGCGAAAAGAATGGAGGTGATCGAAGAGGTCTTCAGATCCGAATCACTTCAGAGGATTAATTGGCTCTCTCCTGCATTCCGTAGGCTCTACCGTTCTGCAACTGAGATCTCAATTCAGGATCATCTCCTGATGCAGGCGGCATTTCAGCGGCATATTCATGCATCAATTTCAAAAACAATAAATATACGAGAGGATATCGAAAGAGATGAGATCAGAGAAGCACTCCTCCTTGCATGGCGGCTGCGTCTCAAAGGTGTAACCCTTTACCGGAAAGAAAGCAGAAATGAGATTATATTCAGATCAAAAGGCTGTGCCGGTTGCAGGGATACTTCTTTCGAATGAATTGTAATCTTTTAATATTATGCACAATAATAAATAATTATGTCTGGCGATCCTGAGAGGATGGAGATCAACACTCAGAGTAAACCGTCACCTCTGATACTCTTTGTTGATGATAATCCGGCGCTCAGGACGATCATCCCTGAAGTGTTGAGCAGATGCGGTAATACTGTTACCACAGCCGATGGGGGCGAGTCCTGCCTTCAGATGCTTAAAGAGATGAAGCCGGATATGATACTCCTTGATATCATGATGGAGCCGATGGATGGGTGGGACACGCTCAAAGCGATCCGCAAAGTTCCGGAATATCAGGATATTCCGATCGTCGTTCTCACGGGAAAGGTCTTCCTTCCATCCGAGATGCTCAAGTACGGTCAGGATATCGTCGGCTGGATTAAAAAACCGGTTCGTATGGAGCCATTCACAACCGCAATACAGTCTATCATCACAGAGCTGGAAGGAGACAGGAGGTTTGCTGAGGAGTCAGGCGGCAGAACTTCTTCTGAAGAACGTGACCAGATTGCTCTGCATCGCCGCCGCCTCAGGGTGCTCCGGCGCATCTATGACGGCATCATCACCCAGTGTATCCACCCAAACAGTGGGTCCCACACGGGCTGGGAAGAGGATACGAAGATGATGACCGACCTGATAGCCGGAGAAGAGCAATGGTGCAGAGACCATGGAATCCTCTGAAGAGAAGGGATACCACTTCTTCTTTATCGCTCTCTTCTTCTTTCTTATTGCAACGACTGCGACATCCCTTGTCAACTACCTCCTCTTCCATACGATAGCCGAACTCTTCCCGATCATCATCGGATGCCTCATCTTTATGGTCGCATGGACCGCACGCGATCGGATCGAGAGCAGTTACCTCCTCTTCATCGGTATCGGATACCTCTTCATTGCCGGGGTCGATCTCCTCCACACCCTCGCCTTCAAAGGGGTCAACTACCCCCACCTAACGGAGGGGGCTTGCAACCGGGGTCTGGAGACC
>NZ_JAUSCG010000051.1 GCF_030651615.1 Methanocalculus sp. | reverse complement strand
AACAAGAGATGCAAAGATCAATATTCTGACCACCTTCGGTGGCGCGTCACGGTATATCCGGATCGAGATGGCCGGTGTCGACATGGTCACCGCTCAGGAGATCGTCGGATCTCAGGGAAGGTTCGATGTCAGGATTCAGACCGTTGGAAATGAGACCGAACATGTTCTGTATGGAGATTCGATCACGAGTGTCGGACTTCCGACGCAACAACCTCCGGGAAGCGACCTCTGGGGAGTTTCCTTCACCATCAACCCTGATGGTGCAAAAGCACTTCGGGAGAGTGCCATTCGAACCGGCGCTACGGATTACCCTCTCCAGCATGAACTGATGATGCTCCTCGATGGAGAGATGATCTACAGCGCCCCGTTCAGCAATGCTCTGGCGGCTCAGTTAAAGGTTGAGGAAGTCAGAAACCTCTTTGCATCCACAGGTTCCGGTGATTTGGGTAAGAATCGCGCGATGATCCTTGAGATTCACCTTCGTGCAGGCGCACTCCCTGTTGATGTGACAATCGCCGGGTCCGGTTCTGTCTCAGCAGCACTCGGAGAGCACTTCAAGACGATGAGCATCATTGCAGGAATAGTTGCACTCCTCACCGTCGGGCTTGTTGTCTACTACCGATATCGTGAACCAAGCATCGTTATCCCGATGCTCCTGATCAATACCTCCGAGATAATCATACTCCTTGGAATCTCCAGGTTCATCACCCAGCTTGATCTCGCCGCAATCGCCGGTCTTATCGCCGTTCTTGGAACAAGTATCGATCAACTTGTGGTCATCACTGATGAAGTCCTTCATGAAGGAAAGGTGCCATCACCTAATGTGTATATGAAACGACTCTCACGGGCGCTTGGAATCATTATCGTCGCTGCAGCAACGATGATCATCGCGATGCTCCCGCTTGCTCTGATGGATCTCTCCTCGCTTCGGGGCTTTGCAATCATTACCATCCTCGGTGTGATAATAGGGGTTGTTATTACCCGGCCAGCATACGGAAAGATCATCATGGCGATACTCTCCAAATAAATTCTTTTTTTGATCGCGCATAGATTAAAACAGCAATTTAAGGTTGAATATCCATTATCTTCTTAGTACCGGACTTTATCGCCACTCCCCTCATCAGATTACTTGATAACCGGGAGAAGTACACGTACTGTTAATATGAGATGATAACAGAATGAATATGGTCATTCATGAAGGCGGTTTTGGGGCTTGAAGACGGAAACTATTTTGTAGGAGAGGGTTTTGGTGTTGAAGGTTCCAGCACCGGAGAGCTGGTATTTACCACTCAGATGGCAGGGTACATGGAGGCGCTGACTGATCCCAGTTATGCCGGGCAGCTCCTGATGTTCACCTATCCGCTGATCGGCAATTATGGTGTCGACTTCACTAACTTTCAAAATCCTCTTGTACAAACCCGGGGATGTGTAGTTCATGAGATCTGCAGATCCCCAAAACAGAACCCTTCACTCATCACTTATTTTGAAGATCAGGGCCTGTTTGGAATATCCGGCATTGATACAAGGATGCTGACGATTAATACCCGTCTCCACGGCACCCTCAGATCAGCACTCATCGTAGGAGATGATAATGGTGATCTGGCTGTGGAAATGGCAAGAAGTGCTCCTGATATCTCAGAAATCGACTTAATCCAGTCGGTTACATGCACCGATCCATACCGGGTGAGAGGGAAAGGAAAGAGGATAGCGGTTCTTGACCTTGGAGTCAAGAAGAACATCGTCATCAGCCTGCGCAGAAGGGATGCAGATGTATACGTCTTCCCTTATTCTGCCACAAAAGACGAGATCGAAGCCTGCAGACCGCAGGCGCTCTTTATCAGCAACGGGCCCGGTGACCCAAAGAGGGCTACACAGGCGATCAAGACGGTCAGATCCTTTATCGGAGAGATACCTATCTATGGCATATGTATGGGCAACCAGATCCTTGCACTTGCACTTGGGGCAGACACTCATAAGCTGAAATTCGGACATCGCGGATCAAATCAACCGGTCCGTTGCCCGGATGGGTCGATCTCAATCACCACACAGAACCACGGATATGTTGTGGATGGAGAGACACTCCCTGAAGGCTGCGAGGTCAACTATGTCAATGTCAATGACAATACCCTTGAGGGGTTCATAGACCGCCATCTAAACATCTTCTGTGTACAGTTTCATCCGGAGGCCCACGGAGGACCGCACGATACAGAGAAGAGAATCTTTGACAAAATATACAGGAGTATCCCGGATGCCTAAGTTACCTCATATAAAAAAAGTAATGCTCATCGGTTCTGGCCCGATACAGATAGGGCAGGCAGCAGAGTTTGACTTCTCTGGAACTCAGGCCTGCAGGGCACTCAGGGAAGAGGGGGTGTCGGTCGTTCTGGTCAACTCAAATCCTGCAACCATTCAGACCGATCCCGAGACAGCCGATGTCGTCTATGTCGAGCCGCTAAAGGCAGATATCATCGCAAAGATCATCAAAAAGGAGCGGCCAGACGGAATTTTAAGCGGTCTCGGTGGCCAGACGGGTCTGAACCTCACAGCTGAACTCGCAGAGATGGGGGCCCTTGAGGGTGTTGAGATCCTTGGAACCCCGCTTGAGGCAATCTATTTGGGAGAGGATCGGGAGAAGTTCCGTGACCTCATGAACCGGATCGGAGAGCCGGTTCCAAAGTCGATGATCTTAAACCGCCTCGATCAGGTTGGGGATGCACTGAAGGAAGTCGGACTTCCGGCGATCATCAGGCCTGCCTACACGCTCGGCGGATCAGGAGGAGGAGTTGCAACAACCGAAGAAGAACTCCGTCGGATCGTCGAGATGGGATTATCCAAATCAAGGATTCGTCAGGTTCTCGTCGAGGAGAGTGTCAAAGGATGGAACGAGATCGAATTTGAGGTGATGCGGGATGCAGCAGACACCTGCATCATCATCTGCGGTATGGAGAATGTGGACCCGATGGGTGTACATACCGGAGAGAGTGTCGTTGTTGCTCCAATCCAGACACTCCGGGATGACCAGTTCCAGATGCTTCGAACAGCCTCGATCAAGATCATCCGGGCACTCGGTGTACAGGGAGGATGTAATGTCCAGTACGCCTTTAAAGACGGTGACTATCGCGTTATTGAAGTAAATCCGAGGGTTTCACGATCATCTGCCCTCGCCTCCAAAGCAACCGGATATCCTATCGCACGGGTGACTGCAAAGATCGCAATCGGAATGCGGCTTGATGAGATCACAAACACCGTGACAGGATGCACACCCGCTTCATTTGAACCTGCGATAGACTATGTTGTGGTAAAGGTCCCGCGCTGGCCATTTGATAAGTTCAAGATGGCGGACAGGTCACTTACAACAGCGATGAAGAGTACTGGCGAGGTTATGGCAATCGGACGAACCATGGAAGAGGGATTCAAAAAAGCACTCCGTTCGATCGACACTGACATAACAACTCATACCGATCCGGATGAGATCCGGATGATCCTCTCCAGACCAACAGACGAGCGGTTCCAGACCCTTTTTGATGCGTTCAGAATCGGCTTTTCCATCGATGATGTGTATAAACTAACGGCAATTGAGCCATTCTTCCTTGAGAAGATAAAGCATCTTGTCGAGATCGAACGATCACTCTCCCCCACATCAACGGATGAAGAGATCAAAAAGACAAAACCATTCGGTTTCTCAAACACAGAAATTGCCGAACTGACACAAAAGACGATACCGGAGATTGAGAAGATCGTTCTTGAACCGACATATAAGATGGTCGACACCTGTGCGGCAGAGTTTCCGGCAAAGACACCCTACTTTTACTCAACCTGGGAGAGGGAATGTGAAATTCAGAGGGATGATCAGAAGAAAGTACTCATCCTTGGTTCCGGCCCGATCAGGATCGGTCAGGGGATTGAATTTGATTACTGCACGGTTCATGCAATCCAGGCCCTCAGGGAGCGGGGTGTGCATGTACATGTTGTAAACAACAACCCCGAGACCGTATCAACGGACTTTGACACATCAGATCGCCTCTTCTTCGAACCGATGCAACTTGAGGATATCACAAACATCCTCAAAAAAGACGAGTATTATGGGGTTATGGTCCAATTTGGGGGCCAGAACTCTGTCAACCTCACTATACCAATCCATGAAGAGATTAAAAGGCTTGGTCTCTCCACAAAGATCCTCGGGACGAGCCCTGATGCAATGGATGTCGCAGAAGACCGTGACCGTTTCAGCATTCTCTTAAACAAACTCGAGATACCAAGTCCTGCAAACGGCTCAGCACACTCTGAAGATGAAGCATTTGCAATCGCAAACAGGATCGGCTATCCCGTCCTTGTCCGCCCCTCTTATGTCCTTGGAGGTCGTGCCATGGAACTTGTCCATGATGATATCGAACTGAAGACCTACATCAAAGAGGCAGTTCGTGTCAGCAAAAAGCATCCGGTGCTCATTGACAGGTTCCTCCAGGATGCAGTAGAACTGGATGTCGATGCGGTCTGTGATGGAAAAGATGTCCTCATCGGCGGGATCATGGAGCATATCGAGGAAGCCGGTGTTCACTCCGGAGATTCGGCATGTGTCATCCCGACACAGTCACTCAAAGCCGAGAC
>NZ_JAUSCG010000035.1 GCF_030651615.1 Methanocalculus sp. | reverse complement strand
CCGCAGGAAAGATCTCCATAGTTATCACGGAATCATTCGCTGGACATCCATCACGAGGATATCCTTTGCCCCGGCACGTTTTACCGTGTTGATAAGTTGGTACACCCTCTCTTCTGCAACAACAGCATGAACCGCAACGAGGTTCTGTTCAGATGCCACATCCATCACCGTTGGCCCGGAGAGGCCGGGAAGCATAGAGCGGATCTCATCGAGACATTCGCGCCGGACGTTCATCATCAGGTAACACTGGCCTTTCGCCCGTATCACACTGTCAAGAGCAAGCGTAATTTCATCAATCTTCTCCTTATGCAGTGTTGATGAACTCCTGTTTGCGATGAGCCAGGTAGAACTCGAAAAGACATCCGCAAGGATCACAAGATGGTTCGTACTGAGGGTGGTCCCGGAGCTCGTCAGATCAACAATTGCATCCGCAATTCCAAGATGAGGGGCAGCCTCACAGGCACCTGAGACCGAGACGACCGATACATCAATCCCACGATCTCCAAAAAATGATCGTGTGATACCTGGAAACTCGGTTGCTATCTTTTTTCCGGATAGATCACGGAGATCCGAATACTCTGAATCTTCCGGAACAGCAACGACGAGACGTGCCCTGCCCAGCCGGAGATCAAGCAGTTCAACAACATCTGATCCCCGCTCTGCAACCATATCAAGACCGGTGATCCCGAGATCAGCAACACCCTGTGCTACATACTCAGGGATATCAATCGGACGGACATAAAGGATCTCGATATGCGGATCAACAGTCTTTGCAATCAGCTGTCGATCCCCACCGTTTATGATATGAATGCCGCTCTTCTCTATGAGATTCGATATCGGCTCTGCAATCCTTCCTTTGTTTGGAATTGCAAGCCTGAGAAGATCAGAAGGTCTTGAGTTCACCTTTAATGACCCTCTCGGTGATACTGGAGATATTCGCAAGCCGGTTATTGACGATCTCCTCGACTTCACGTGAGATGCTGCCAAAGTCAGCACCATCAGCCGGTATGACCTGGACGCTGGCAACGAGCGGATGATCGATCGGATGTCCGATCTGCGAGAGGAGACGGACATACATCTCGGTGATGCCATCTACTTTACCACAGGCTTCCTTCGCAATTTCGGTTGAGAGCAGGTTGTAGATCTTACCGATATGGTTGATTGGATTCTTTCCGCTGGCTGCTTCCATGCTCATCGGGCGGTTTGGTGTAATTAATCCATTCACCCGGTTACCTCTGCCGACAGATCCGTCATCGCCCATCTCTGCGGAGGTACCGTTGACCGTCAGGAAGAGACTCTGACTTTTAATATCATCAGCTGTGTTCACCGCAACAGACACCCTCCGTTTCGTATACCGCCGTGCGACAGCCTCAAGCTCCTCCTTCATGATCTCAGTCACCTCAACATAGTCGTTGATGGATGAGCAGTACCGGTCAACCATCGCAGAGGCGATGGTGTAGGTCATCTGATCACCATGACGCAGCCCCATAATCTTCAGATCATACCCTATCATCGGATTTTTTGGCCTGAGAACTGAGGCGATCTCCTCATCCATTGCCAAAATGATCTGCTCCACCTCAGAGAATGGAGCATGTCCGACACCAAAGGAAGTATCATTTGCACGAGGTACCGCATTTCCGCCACATGTGCGGAAGACATCGCAGAGATCGGTCGAACCGTCACCCATTCTGCAGTCGACGATGATGTCCCGCTCCATATTCAGGGTCGGAAGGGTTTGTTTAAGATAGGTTCGGGCTGCTTCAACGGCTGTTGCATCGGTTGGGATTACTGTGCCATTGAAACATTTTGTCGCCCTCCCGGTCAGCAGAAGGTAGATTGGCCTGACGATCCTGCCACCGCCAAACGATGGCAGGGATGCACCGGCAACAACCTCTCCCTGATCAGTGTTGTGGTGGAGGACAGCATCACACTGGTCTTCATATTCCCTGCAGAGCGCACGGCTGATCGCCTCTGCCACTCCGTCTGCAATGCTGTCGGGGTGCCCGATGCATTTACGTTCAACAAGTTCTATAGCCTGTTCTTCAATCGGCATCTGCCGAAGAGATTCAACGTTGATAGTGCGTTTCATGAGAAACCTCAATTGGATTAAGTCAGTACATAAAAAAAGACTGTATTTGATTTAACATTGTTCATCTGGTGAGCACCACCTCAGAACGAAGCGTAAGCCTGCAGGTCCCATCACGGAAGACCCTGATTAACCCCCCGCTCTCAGATACGGTGATTCCAACAGAAGGTACGTCCCGTGTGATAGCAGCAGTTGCCATATGCCGTCCCCCTAAACCTGAAGGAAGGCTCACACCGCGTGAATCGGCATCAATGTATCTCCCCGCAGCGATGATATAGCCCTCTTTTGTGATGATGAAGACGCCATCCAGCTGGGCAAACTCTTTTACGCTCTCCCAGTTCTCCCGGTTCCTGATATCACAGACAGAGAGGGGATGACCTGCATAGGGGTTTAAGATCGCCTGATGTGATCTGGCAAGGAGAGATGAACCATCACCGATGATGAAGGCGGTTCCGATGTTTCTTCCTTCTCTCCCTTCATGCGCGATTTCAAGTGCGAGTGTGAGTGCTGAGTGAAGAATCTCAGGTGCTACGATATCCCGGTAGCTTATGAGATCGAGGTAATCACGCCCTTCTCCAACATCATAAATGAGTATGGCAAACGGGAAGACCCCAATGATAGTTCCGGATGATATCTCGGTTCTGAGATGATACTGGACCACCGCATCAAGGATATGATGCTCACAGAACTCAAGAAGCTCCTGCATATTCTTTTTGATCATCAGATCGGGCTGGTGCTCTTTCACCCAGATAACAGGTATTTCCGCCTCAGCCGGCATTGAATCAAGAAACGACAGGATTGCAATGGCATCCACTGTTCGTGCAAGTTCTACGGCTGATGCCATCAATACGTGTTCCTTCTTCACGATCATATCAGTTCTGCAATATATTTTGGAAGCTCTGAAGGGCGTGTGGCAACACAGATACCCATCGCCTGTAGCCGCCTGATCTTCGATGCCGCATCCCCTTCTCCGCCCTCAATGATCGCACCCGCATGACCCATTCGTTTCTCTTTTGGAGCAGAGATACCTGCAATATACGCAATCAGAGGCATATCGAGCGAGAGGGCGGCTTCTGCGCCATCGATCTCAAGGGCACCACCAACCTCACCAATGAGAATGACGGCTTTTGTATATGAATCTTCACTAAACTCTTCGATACAGTCGACGAAGGTCTCGCCGATGACCGGGTCGCCCCCGATACCAACAACAGTACTCTGGCCGATCCCGGAACGGGTCAGTTCATCAACAACCTCATAGGTGAGTGTTCCACTCCGGGAGATGACGCCAACAGGTCCTCTTTTGAAGAGCGGGGATGGCATGATACCGAGTTTACATTCACCCGGAGAGAGGAGACCAGGGCAGTTTGGGCCGATAACAACAGACCCGCAGGACCGTGCATAGGCGATTGCCCGCATCACATCATGGACAGGAATATGCTCGGTGATAGCAACTATCGTCTCGACTCCGGCATCGGAGGCCTCCATGATCGAATCAGCAGCAGCTCCTGCCGGGACGAAGATGACAGATGCGGTTGTGTCATGCACCGCCTGTGCCTCGCGGACCGTATCATAGACAGGGACACCATGAATATCACGGCCACCTTTGCCCGGAGTTACCCCGGCTACGACACCTGCACCGCCGACCTCACGTGCATACCTGTTCATCAGGTCGATATGAAATGCACCCTGGTTTCCGGTTGCACCCTGAACAAGAACCCTGGTGGTTTTATCACAATAGATCATGAAGATGCCTCCTGTACAGCGGCAGCGACCGCATCTTCCATCGTATCGAGCATCATGTACCCTGCCCCCTCAAGAAGAGCACGTCCTTCAGCCTCGTTTGTGCCTGCAAGCCGGACGATCACACGCTGGGAAACACCGGCAGCAATTATCCCCCGTGCCACCTCATCGCACCGGGTGATGCCACCGAGAAGATTAACGACGATCACCTTTACAGAAGGAACAGATGCAACAAGCGAAACAGCATGCATCACGCGATCGGACCCGGCACCCCCGCCGACATCGAGGAAGTTGGCTGCCGCAGAATGATGATGGGCGATGAGATCAAGTGTCGCC
>NZ_JAUSCG010000030.1 GCF_030651615.1 Methanocalculus sp. | reverse complement strand
TCGCCAGCATCAACCGGATATCGTGCTGATGGATATTGTCCTGAAAGGGGAGATGGATGGCATCACCGCATCAGGCATCATCAAGGAAGAGTTGAGAATACCTGTCCTGTATCTGACAGCTTATGCTGATACACAAACGATCAACCGGGCGAAAGTAACCGAACCCTATGGGTACATCATCAAACCTTTCGAAGAGTCCGATGTGGTCACAGCAATAGAGATTGCTCTTTATAAGGCTATGATGGAGAGTAAGTTGCGCGAGAGTGAGCGGTGGATCAGGACGATGACCAAGAGTATGGGCGAGGGGGTTATCGCGACCGATACCGATGGACTGGTGAAGTTCATGAATCCGGTTGCTGAGATGCTCACCGGTGTGAATGAGGAGAAAGCAGTTTTACAGCCCTCATCTAAGATCTTCCCGATTGAGGTTGAAAAAGCCGCTTTGACTGTGGCTGATCCGGTGGAGATGGCGCTTACCGACCAGGATATCATCTCATCCGATGATGATGATAGAATTGTGCTGATCGCAAAGGATGGAACACGACGGTATATTGAGTATGTGGCAACCCCGATTCACGATGACCGGGAGAGACTTAACGGAGCAGTGCTTATATTCCGGGACATAACCGAGCGTATCAGGATCGAAGAGATGCTCAGGCGTGTCATTCCCGGGAAGAGGGATACTCCGCTGCGTGATCTTCTCAAAGAAGAGATGGCGAAGAAATAACAATTTTTTTTGTCCCGTATGGACAGTGATTGCATTGGTGAAGATGAGGGTCTGACTCCATCAGAGTCTGTTCCAATACCGGAATTGTCAGGCCACCTTCTTGTCTTTTACCCGGAAGACCTCTTGTGCCGCTGCCATACCGTTGAGGGCTGCCGGGAATCCTGCATAGAGCGCCATCTGGATGATGATCTCTTTAATCTCATCACGTGTACATCCGACAGAAAGCGCCATATCGATATGTGCCCGGAGCTGGACCGGGGCGGTGCCGAGTGCCGTGAGTGCTGCAACTGTTGCAATCTGGCGGGTACGCAGGTCAAGTCCGGGTCTTGAGAGTATATCTCCATATGCAAATTCTACCGTAAATCTGGTAAGATCGGATGTGGTATCCTGTAATTGTTCGAGCATCGCCAAAACGGGCGTTCCACCCATCTCTTCAAGCTGTGCGATTCCCTGCTGGTATCGTTCTTCTGACATCAGAGCAGTATTCTTCATGATAGCAGATAATCAGGGCGGTTCTGTGGTACGGTGTGACCGGAGAATCCCTGGAATGTATCGGGAAGAGAACACATACAACCTTATCCCGCCAGCACCGGAGAAGGTCACCTGTTTACTCGCTGTGGGGGATCTGCTTCATAGATATCTGACCTGGTATGATAATTCAACGGACTAAAGGAGAAGGAGTTGAAATTTTTTTAAAGGGTGTGGTAAAAATAGTTCACAGTGCCCCAGCCCGGATTTGAACCGGGGACAACCAGATCTTCAGTCTGGCGCTCTCCCAGTCTGAGCTACTGAGGCATTGGGATTACAATATTGGCCAGTTTCCTATTTAATACATCCGTTTTGTCTCTCTCAAATAACGGTTCACCGCCCCCATTTATCAACCAATGGTGCAGATATATAGCCATGAGATGGCCCTTTAGCAAACCTGAAAAGAAGCAGGGACCGACCCTTGAGGAACTGGTCCGCAATCGGACGCAGAAGATCGTCCATCTGACCCACAATGACCTCGATGCCGCCGGTGCCGATGCCATTCACAGACGGGTTTATGGGCACGACGCCATCTTCACCGTCTTCTCGTCGGTCGGCAGGTTTACGAAGAACCTAAACTCCATCGCAAACGTCCCAGGAAACGGCGATCTCATCTCCATCTCGGACCTTGGTTTTCAGAAGGGGGCAGATGATGCAGCGCGGCGGGCAAAAGCTTCCGGCTGGCGGATCATCTGGCGGGACCACCACCGATGGAAGAAGGAGGAGATCGAACGGGTTTCGCAGTACACCGAGGAGCTCACTGTTGATACTTCCACCTGCGGGTGCGGTCTCGTCGCACGTGCACTGGCACCAGACGATCCCATCTCTGTTAAGGTCGCCCGGATCGTCTGTGATTACGACCTATGGACTCACAAAGACCCCCGGTCTGCAATCCTCGGTCAGATCGGATCGATCAACAAGAACCTGCGTCCCCTCCGTGATCGGCTTGAGCAGGGTGTCTTCTCCGACGACTGGATCAACGAGACCTATGCTGCCATCGACAGGGAACGGACGATCGCCATCAGAAAGAGCATCAGGAGAATGAAGATACGGGAAGGCCGGTTCCGGATCGCCTTTGCTCCCCTCATAAACTACCCAAGTGAGACCGCCGCCGCCATCAGGGAAGAGTATAAGACCGATATCGAGGTGATCATCTCGGAGAACGGCCGATTCTCACTCCGGTCAGCACCCCCGATAAGCCACCTCATAGCGGCAGAGTTTGGGGGTGGCGGCCACCCGAATGCATCCGGTGGTTCATTCCCCTTCACCTTCTGGGATAAGGTTTTCTTCCGAATCCTCGGAAGAACCTCTCACTTCGACAGGTTCGTCTCCGTTGCAGAGGCATTACCTAAGGAGAAACGATCCTGATACGAGGTCTTCCCAGTATGAGGCGTCTCCCGAAGGGGCAAACCCTCCGGTCATGATGTTGTCGGAATCGACGAGATCTATCGCCCGCCTGAGGTCGCCCTCACCGGGTTCGATCACAATAACATTCCGCACCGTATAGGATCCCATCAGCTCTTCAAGGAGAGGGAGCAGTTCCGGTCGGACTGCAATATCCCGCTGGATCTCCAGCACTTTTTCAAGGCTTCTTTCTGTTGGTTTTGCCAGATACCAGAAGACACGCCTGCCCGTGATCAGCTCACGCTCAATTGGAGTCGGCTCCGTATCCGAGAGGAGGATATGCCCATACACGCCTTCATCCCGCATCGTCCTGAGGAGTTGCCGAAAGGCCAGTACCTCATCTTCATCTGCTGATCCGGTGGACGGAAGCGACCACCAGCAGTTTCTTTGTATTGATGAGACCGCTCTGATATCACCCAGTATCTCATCCATCGGTGCATCAGGAACGATCCCCTCTGCCATCCTGTCCCGATAGTACCATCCCCCGGCAGCAGGGAGATCTACACCCTTCTGTACTTCGATGGTCTTCATCAGATGGAATGTCGTAACATCGCCGCCGATTCCTGCGCGGGTCTTTGCCCATGCGGCAAGATCGGCAACAGACGGAGTATCTACCTCTGATCCGAGGCCCCGTACCGGGATCTGCAATCGCCTAGCCATAACTTACACTGTATTTATACGATCCCCCGCAAAAAGGATACTGATGAGTGGGAAACCAAAACTGGTCACCTGTGGACTTCCCTATACCAATGGATTGTGTCACATCGGTCATCTGCGGACCTATGTGCCCGCAGACTGCTATGTCAGGTACCTCCGGAGAGTGGGAGAGGATGTCCTCTTCGTCTGTGGTTCGGATAACCATGGGACACCGATAGTCGTCTCTGCCGAGGAGTCGGGCACCACACCGAGGGCGCTCTCTGAGCGGTATCATACCCACTTCAAAGAGACCTTCGAACGGATGGGTGTTGTCTTCGATCACTTCGGGATGACAGACAACGAAACAAACCATGCACGTACGAAATCTATCATTAATCGGTTGATCGATCGGGGGTATGTCTACTCCGAGATCATTAACCAGAGCTACTGCACCTCCTGCGAGCGTTTCCTTCCGGACCGGTACGTCGAAGGTACCTGCCCCCACTGCGGAAAACATGCCCGTGGTGATGAATGCGATCAGGGGTGCGGCCGCCATCTCGAACCAGGTGAGATCCTCGATCCGACATGCACCGTCTGCCGGACAAAAGCCGAAACCCGCCAGCAGGAGCATTACTTCTTTAAACTGAGTGCATTCCGCGACTACCTCCTTGAGTACCTGAAAGACTTAAAGGGCACACTGAACGCGAGAAACTATGCGATCGGCTGGGTGGAGAACGAACTCCGTGACTGGTGCATCACACGAACCCTGAACTGGGGAGTCAGGTTCCCCGGAAACGAGGAGCTCGTCGTCTATGTCTGGGTGGATGCCCCGATCGGGTACATCTCCTTCACCGAGGAGTGGACGAAGGCCCACAATGATGACTGGCGGCGGTACTGGTGCGGAGACGGTGAGGTGACGCATTTCATCGGGTCAGATATCATCTACCACCACTGTATCTTCTGGCCCGCTCTCCTCCAGGCTGCAGGGTATGGATCTCCCAATGCAGTGGTTGCCTCAGGCATGCTCAAGGTTGAGGACCAGAAGTTCTCAAAATCCCGCGGCTATGTTGTATGGGCAAACGAAGACTACCTCGATGTCGGTCTCCCCTCCGATTACCTCCGGTACTATCTCCTCAGCTACACAAGCCACACCAAAGAACTGAACTTCTCATGGAAGGCATACCAGGAACGGGTAAACAACGAGCTTGTGAACACGCTTGGTAACTTCATCTACCGGACCATCTATTTCGCCGAGGATAAACTCGGAGGTATCCCCGATATCCGGGCGCGACCTGAGATCACAGAAGAGATCAGAAAGACCAGGGCTCTGGTTGATGATGCCTTCCGGGCATTTGAGTTTAAGATTGCCGTTGACGGCATCATGACTTTTGCTGCGTTTGGAAATAATTATATCCAGAAGAATGCACCCTGGAAACTCCTGAAGACAGATCCGGCAGAAGCAAAGGCTGTCATTGCAGACTGCCTCCAGATCGTGAAGGCGTTAGCCCTCCTCCTTGAGCCGGTTCTCCCTGACTCTGCAGGAAAGATCTGGGAGATGCTCGGATACGATACGCCAATTTCTGGACACCATCTTGATGAGGCCGATACCCCGCTCTCAGGAGTCACATTACGAAAAGCCGCTCCGCTCTTCACAAAGCTGGACGATGAGAAGTATGCAGTCCTCGAATCCACCTTTGCGGGGCGGGTCGAGGCAGCAAAGAAGAAGCAGGAAGCACATGAGGAGAAGAAACAGATGGTCACCATAGATGAATTTGGTAAGATGGATCTCCGTGTCGGCAGGATACTCTCGGCTGAACCGATCAAGGGGTCAAAGAAGCTCTTAAAGATTGCAGTTGATATCGGTTCAGAGAAGCGGCAGGTCGTTTCAGGTATCGCTCCATTCTATACTCCTGAAGCACTCGCCGGTTCCCTTGTGGTGATGATCACAAACCTTGAGCCGGCCACGATCTTCGGAGTCGAGAGCAGGGGAATGATCCTTGCCGCAGGCGATGATGCCGCCCTCCTCCTCCCAAATCGTGATGTGGAACCCGGCACAAAGATCCGGTGATCACCGGTACCCGGCAGAGAGAATATCTGCCCTGATCCGCTGCTGGTGAAGAGCCCCCCGGGTCTCGACTTCCACCTCCACCTGCACTTCGGTCGGGTGGAGATCTTTATTCTCCCTTTTCTGTGCAATATCAAGGATGTTCCCCCCTGCTTCTGCGATCACCAGGAGGAGTTCTGCAAGTGATCCAGGCCTGTCATCAAGGGTGACAGAGATGCTCATCACGCGGTCACGTCTGATCTGGGCTTGTCGTATCACCCGCTCAAGGAGGGGGAGATCGATATTGCCTCCCGAGATGACGAGCACAACCACGCTCCCACGAGGAAGACTGATCCTTCCTGATAGCAGAAGTGCAAGCGGTGTTGCACCTGCCCCTTCAACGATCAGCCGTTTTCGTTCAAGCAGGAGGAGGATGGCATCGATCATCTCCTCCTCTGTGACTGTATGCATCTCATCCACATATCGTCTGATTAACTGAAGCGGGAGTTCCCCTGTAACAGGAACCGCGATTCCATCTGCAACAGAGCGTTTTGGGACGACGGTTTCACGTACTCCTGAGGTAAATGCCCTGTATGCGGCATCACAGGCAGCAGACTGAACTCCGATGATACGGATACCTCTTCTTTTACCATTCATCGCCGTAGCAATCCCTGCGATCAAGCCACCTCCACCGACGGGGACGATCACGACATCCGGCGTCTTGAGCTCTTCGAGTATCTCTGAACCTATTGTTCCTGCACCGGCGATCACCCCCTCGTCATCATAGGGATGGATGAAGTAGAGAC
>NZ_JAUSCG010000029.1 GCF_030651615.1 Methanocalculus sp. | reverse complement strand
ACTGTTCATCAGATGATACCGCTGCCATTGCAGAAGAGGCATGCAGGGCAGAAGGAATCAATCACAGAATCCTCAGAAATGATAGACGAATGGGAGTAAACAGGACTATCAACAGAGCGATAGAGGAAGCACACCATACGATTCTGGTGACAACAGATGCCGATGTCATCTTTGACCCTCTGGCCCTGAGTAGACTGATCTTTCGTCTCATGAGTGATGAGAATATTGCAGCAGTCTGTGGCGATCTCAGGCCGGTTCCAGATGAGACATGCCGGACATCCAGAATTGAAGGCACATACAGAAACTTCTATGGACGAATGTGTGCATGGGAAAGTGCTGTTGATTCTACCTATACCTTGAATGGTGCCCTCATTGCTCTGAAGAAGGATCTCGTCCCCCGCATTGACGACAGACGAGGAGCAGATGACGCAAACACCGGATTGGAAGCAATAAGACGGGGATACAGAGCAGTCTATGAGACAGAAGCAGTTGTCTATGAAACTATTCCTGAGGACTTCCGGAGTCAGTTCCGTCAGAAGACGAGGAGGGCGACGCATCTGATTGAGGCAACGATCGATAATATGGATCTTCTGAAGATGAACCGTCCATTCTCCCGTATCTTCTATCCACTCCGGATCTTCATGTACCTCCTGACCCCCGCTCTTTTCTTCATTGGAATTATCATGTTCATAGCTGGCATCTCCCTCACACACCCACTTGTTGCTATCGCTTTGGTCATCGTCTTTACGGGAATCAACCTCCTCTGGAAGAGCAACATCATAACAGCTTTTGCAACAAACCAGATATATCTCCTCAGAGGACTCTTCAACCTGGGAAAAGATATGCGAATATGGGAGAGTACTTCAAAGAAGCAGTAAGTAGGAGATGTCCAATAATCTGATAGGATTTACGCACACCCCTCCGAAAAAAATTTAGAGCGCATATTTTGGATCTTTCAAGTACTCAGCAATGGCGTTTGAGTGTATCTCCCATTTTGCCTGGTAGATCGTGACATCCTGTTGTTGATTCACGGCCTCCAATCGGATATATGCTCGAATCGAGCAATTTATATGATTTTTCTGGCCAGCTGCCTTTCGGACTTTACAATCTTCCACGCAACACAGTTCTTTCAGAGCACGATGGTAATTTTCAATTGACCAGCATATCGCCTGGAGGTTTTTTCTGTCAACGTAATCCATCGTCAAACAATTCGTGGCCCAGTACCGGTCACTCCCTTTTTTGTTCACCGAATGAAATACCCGGATAAAACCGTATTTCCGGAGATGAACCTCCAATCCATCATCAGGAATTGCTAGTGATGACACCTGTACATTCCCGGCTCGGTCAGGATTCACCATTCGGTTCTTCTTGACACGAGTAAACCAGTTCCAGCCAAGAAGGTCGAGATATTTAAGATTCTCAATTCCGGAATACCAACTATCAAACATGACAAAATAGGGGTTGAATCCACGATCATTTGCCGTTTGAAGCATATCACGGAGGTGATCGTTCTTGGTTTTCCCATCACAATCGATATCGTAGATCCGGTAATCAACGGGGAACGTATTCGTTCCGTCAGTCCAAACAAGCGTGACCAAGCCAATTCCTTTCACCACTTTCCGATGTTTCCCACTCCACTGAAAATGTGTGGTTTCGATTTTCTCGGAATGGATTTTGTCAATCACAGTATCATCGAGAACCAGCCAACCATTGCGCCGTTCAATACAGGGTGCAACTTCCATCCACAACGTCTCAGTAGTAAGAGACTGTCTCGTCAAAAATCGGTTGAATTTGTCATGAGATACGACTATTCCTGCTTTTGAGTAGCAATCTGCTGCTTTCACACAGGATACATCACAGGTAGCTGCAACGAGGAAATGTATGTAATCCGTGTCAGTTACCTGATACTGATTTGACACGCATTATTTTATTTTCTACTAATATATGGATCTTTTGTCTCAACTAAACTTGTGCGTAAGTCCTATTCGAAATGGAATGATAACGATATGATTTCCCCGGTCGGTTTTTTTAACCATCTTGATGTGACTTCCGCGTTGTTGAACAAAAGAATATCCAAGTGTTTTAAGGACTCTGATGATATCCGTGCTGCTAACAACCGGAAGATGTGGCAATGTGATGCACCTGATGTGTGGTCCGGGTCTCTATTATGATCTGTTCGTCAGGATTTATTTCATCTTCGAAATATAAAAGTACGGCCTCTTCAATATTTTTAAGCAGCTCTTCGAATGTTTCTCCATCAGTAAAGATACTAAATCCGATAGCGCTGGCTGACCAGTATCCATCTTCACAGGTAGTTTCAAATAGCACTATCATGATGCGTTCTCCGGTTTAGTATTGAGATTATGGAGTGTGAATGATAAAAAAGCTTTTGAAGAAATTGTTCCAAAAGAATCTGGTTGTAAAAGATGTATGAAGAAAAGCCTCTTTAGAACCTCTTTTTAATCCCCACCATCAATCCACGCCACATACCGCTTGAGCCCCTCCAGGATCCTTACCTTCGCAGACCACCCAAAGCCCCTCTCAGCCTTCCCGGCATCCGCCCATGTATCCTGCACATCGCCCTTCTGCTCCCCGACATGGTTGAGGATGGCGCTCCTGCCGGTAGCATCCTCGATCGCATGGATGAGATCGATGACGCTGATCCGGTTGCCACCACCGATATTGAAGGTTTCTCCGCAGACATTGCTGTTGTTTGTGTCACAGAGAGCAGCCGCCACGTTCGCTTCCACCGCATCATCGATATACGTAAAGTCGCGGGTCTGGGTTCCATCACCATAGATCGTGACAGGTTCTCCTGCCAGAATTGCCCGGACGAACTTGTTGATCCCCATATCGGGCCGCTGCCGGGGACCATAGACGGTGAAGTAGCGGAGCGAGACGGTCGGCACATGATAATTCTTCCAGTACAGATAGCAGAGGTGTTCGGCCGCGAGCTTTGAGACGCCATAGGGGGAGACCGGCTGCACCATCCGGTCTTCACGCATCGGGAGTTCGATGTCGCCGTAGACCGAGGATGAGGAGGAGTAGACGAAACGCTTCAGCCGGTAAGATGCTTCTGCATCTGTTGCATAGAAGTCGAGGAGCCGCTGGGTCGCCTGAATGTTGTCGCGGGTGTAGATATCAAAGCTCCTGCCCCAGGATGCCCGGACACCAGCCTGGGCAGCGAGGTGGAAAACATAGTCGACGGCAGGGAACACATCCATCTCCACGATATCCTCTTCTATGAGGGTGAACCGGGGGTGCTGCATAGCAGCGGCAAGGTTCTGCTCCTTCAGCTCCCGATTATAATAGTCTGAGAACCTGTCGATCCCGATCACCTCAAAGCCGTCTGCCAGCAGCCGGTCGGTCAGGGTGCTCCCGATGAATCCGGCACACCCGGTGACGAGGGCTTTTGGGCGGAGATCATCCAGTCTGTTTCCACCACCACTTTTTACTTCGATATTCACCTCTAAAACGCTCCCTGATCCTTTTAGTACTGTGAAATATAGCGGTGATATAATATATACAATTAATCCAGAAAGGGCACGTAATGGTCTGGCAACTCATTTTCCAACACGCCATCACCCAGATAATCCAAAACCATATATACCACCAGAGTGGTACATGGTGGTATGCAGAGCGTGAGTTCAATCAAGATCGTAACCGGAGTAAAGGATCTGCTCAGTCAGATGAAGAAGCACCCTCGCGAAACATACAGTGAAGTGATTGAAAGACTTGTTACCGATTCACATGACCGTTTGCCTTTCCACATCCCTCTCTTCTATGTACGGATTCGTGATACGATCCATACGCTTAATCATCCAATCGAACTCTTATGTGAGAGAGATAATGAGAGTTTTATCCTCTATAACCACGAATTTCATCTCCTTGCAACAGCACCAAATCTTCAGGAAGCTCTAATGGAGATAACACATGAATTCGAAGAGAACTGGAAGGATTATGTAGAGCAGGATAGAGACAAGCTCTCTAAAGGAGCACAAAGGTTCAGGCAAAAACTCATATCCCTTATATCAGAGGAGATCTGAGACGTGAGCCGGAAGAATCATATAATTGCTGCCCATCTGAAGAAGAAAGGATTTGCGTTGGAGATGTCAAAGCATATCAAACTGACATTTCAGCACAATGGATGCGATACACAGATCCGAACATGGGTGTCTCATGGCAAAAAAGAGATAGGTGATCGGCTGCTCGGGATCATGGCAGAGCAGCTTTATCTCTCAAAGCAGCAGTTTATGGAGCTAATCGATTGCACGATCGATGAGGCTGAGCTGATTCTCATTTATAATGAGAAGGATCTCCTTTAAGATTTAATCATTCTAATCTTCCCACAATCCCCCGCATATACTCCAACAACTCCCCCCGCAGATCATCTTGCTCAAGCGCCATATCTATAATAGCCTCCAGGTACCCCATCCGGTCCCCTGTGTCATACCGTCTGCCCGAAAACTCATAGGCATAGATATTCTGGCGTGCATTCAGCAGCCGTATCGCATCGGTCAGTTGGATCTCACCGCCAACACCCCGGTTTGTATGATGCAGGCAATCAAAGATCTCAGGCGTGAAGACATACCGGCCGATAGCACCCATCCGTGATGGCGCATCCTCTATCGTCGGCTTCTCGACGATATCCTCAAGCAGGTAGAGTGCATCTTCAAGCGGCTTACCTTTGATGATCCCATAACTCGAAACCATCGCATCAGACACCTCCTCAACAGCGAGGACCGAACACCGGTACCGATTGTAGGTGTCGATCAGCTGCCTGGTACAGGGGGTATCGTTCTTGATGATATCATCCCCGAGAAGTACGGCAAAAGGCTCGTCACAGATATGCTTCTCAGCCCGAAGCACCGCGTCGCCGAGGCCGAGCGGCTCCTTCTGCCGGATGTAGTGGATATCACAGAGAGAAGAGATCTCCTGAACCATGGCAAGGAGATGCTTATTCTTCGGGTTCTTTGCAAGATGCATCTCCAGTTCCGGTGCATCATCGAAATAATCCTCGATCGCCCGCTTGCTCCGGCCGGTAATAATGATGATATCATCAATCCCGGAAGCAAGTGCTTCTTTGACGACATAATGGATCACCGGCACATCGATGATCGGAAGCATCTCTTTTGGCATCGATTTGGTGACCGGCAGAAACCGGGTGCCAAGGCCCGCTGCCGGGATGACTGCTTTTTTGACGGTCATGAGCGGAAGACCCCGGGTGCAGGAGTGGATATACTACTGGTAAGCGTCACTCTTATCATTTTCTCCGTGGTGTCAACTACCCCGCCCTGAAGGACGGGGCTTGAGGCTCTGCATAAATTCAGGACACTCGTCTGGGTGGTTGACTTCACACCTCTGCGATTCCAAGATATACCTGTGATCCCATGCATAGGATACATCACGTACCTTCATGAACATATCATTCCTGAACTCTTCAAGTGGCAGGCAGGTTGGTTTTGAGAACCCGATCTCTTCGAGAGAGGATGGAATCCTGTACCTGATCAGGTTTCGATCTGATGTCAGAAAATAGTCTGAATGGTACGCCATCGCATAGGCAAGGTGTGTGCGATCGGTCGGCTCACGAATCATCCGGGTATCAAGCTCTTCCTCCCCCATTTTAAAACAGAGAATTCGAACAGAATCATTTGGGAAAAGGACGGTTACTTTCCATTCATCAAGAAGCTGATTCAATGCAGTGATATAATCAAGCGCTTTTTCATGCTCATGCATCTGGATAAAAGCTTCCCCCAGAACTGAAATTGAGGTCAAAATCGAATGCCCGGCATTTTTTGCATGCTGCAAAGCAGTTCTGGATTTTGTATCTTCAGCGCAGGTAAAGAAGATCGGTGTATCCAGAAAAATGGTTGGATGGTTCATAAATTCCTGCAGAGGGGCTTATCAGCGATCAGAGGGGGCATTCAAAACCGTTCGGAGACGCTTCATATCTTCCAGGTGTTCTTCCTCACTGATAGCAAATGAGATTCTCCCTCTCGTAACTCCACCACCGTATGGAAGCAATCCCCTTTTATAGGGTTTCCCGATGACATCTTCGGGATTGAATTTCTTCTCTGTCATGTTTCCTCTGCTCCTTTAAATATTCATATTCCTGAGAAACCAGATAATCCTTTGGATAATCGCTCTCTCGATTTTATCCCTTCAGTTTCGGTCAGACACCAGAGGACGATCAAATCATGATCGAAAAACACCAGCAGACCCCTACCAGCAGACCCCCTCATAGATCGATCCAACCGCTGCCTTTGGAACACGCCGACCATCAATCACAAGCTTCCCGGTATAGTCGAGTGCTTCAAACTCTTTCCACTCTGTCGTAAGAAGAACCGCATCCGCAGTCTGAATCAGATCCTCTGCTGAAGATGCATATGAGATATCAGGAAAAAGTGTACCAAACGAGTCCATTGCCAGCGGATCATACGCCATTACAGCCGCACCCTCCTTCAGAAGTTCTTCAATGATCGGGATCGCCCGGCTCTCACGGATATCATCAGTATCCGGCTTGAAGGCGAGACCAAGCACCCCGATCGTCCTCCCCTTCAGATCCGGGATATGCTTCTTCAGCAATCCAACAAGCCGCAGCGGTTGTTCTTCATTCACCGCAACCACGCTCGAAAGAATCTTCGGAGGAACACCGGCAGCCTTTGCCTGTGCGATCAGGGCCCGGACATCCTTTGGGAAGCAGGAGCCGCCAAACCCGATCCCTGAGCGGAAGAACGCCGGATTGATCCGCCCGTCCATCCCTACACCGGCAAAGACCTCTGCGGTATCAATTCCCAGGGTCTTACAGAGGTTACCGATCTCGTTTGCAAAACTGATCTTGGTTGCCAGGAATGCGTTGCTGACATACTTGATCATCTCGGCAACCGGAATCGTTGTCACCAGTTTTGGGCAGTCGATCGCGGCATAGAGTCTCTCAAGTGCTTCACGTGAAGCATCATCTGCCACTCCGATGACGATCCTGTCCGGCTCAAAGAAGTCCGGGAGGGCTGATCCCTCCTTAAGGAACTCAGGGTTTGAGGCAAGGCCGAAATCGAGATGAGCAGTCTTGCCGGATGCCTCTTCCAGGATTCTCCGGGCGATCCCTTCCGTCGTTCCTGAAAGAACGGTGCTCTTGACGACAACGATATGGTATGCATCTTTCTCCTTCAGCACCGCTCCGATATCGCGGCAGGCAGATTCGATGTACGCAAGGTCGATTGATCCATCGGGCCGCGAGGGGGTGCCGACTGCAATGAAGGTGATCTCGGTTCCATCCACAGCCTGTTTCGTATTGGTGGTTGCAGAGATACGGGAAAGGCTTTTTGAGAGCAATTCATCAAGGCCGGGTTCATAGATCGGAGACCTGCCATCTGCAATGGTTGCGACCTTCGCCGGGTCGATATCGACAAAGACAACCGCATTCCCAAGTTCGGCAAAGCATGCCCCGGTTACCGCACCGACATATCCGCATCCGAGTATTGATATTTTCACAGCTAATCACCGGGTATTATACTCTGCTTACTGTTGCCACCATAGTATCCGGTAGATTATTATTTGTAGATACCGTCTTTCATCATACGAAGGGAGTGCGTACAGGTTCAGAAGAGATGTGCGTGACCGCGGATCAGACAACCTGCCAGAGCACCCTGAAGATACAGAACGAAACAAAAAGCAACTCTCATCATCACCCCCGATCAACAGAATACCTATGCGCTACCTCATCACCGGCGGAGCAGGCTTCATCGGCTCAAACCTTGCTGACACTCTCAAACTCCATCACAAAGTCACTATCATCGACAACTTCGCAACCGGAAGGCCAGACAACATCAAAGACCTCAAAAACCACTCAAACATCACCTTTATCGAAGGAAGCATCACCGATGCAGATCTAATGTACGACATTACGAAAGGTATCGACGGCATCTTCCACCAGGCAGCAATCCCGTCAGTCCCCCGCTCGGTCAAGGATCCGATCACCACAAACGAAGCAAACATTACAGGCACCCTTCAGCTCCTCGTCGCAGCAAAAGAGAACGGGGTCCGAAAGATCGTCACCGCCTCCTCCTCCTCGGTCTACGGCGACACCCCGAGCCTCCCAAAAGTTGAGGAGATGCAGCCAAACCCCCTCTCCCCATATGCCGTCACAAAGCTTACAGACGAATATTACGGCAAAGTCTTTACAGAACTCTACGGCATCCAGACCGTCTTCCTCAGGTACTTCAATGTCTTTGGGCCACGACAGGACCCAGCTTCCGAATATGCAGCGGTGATCCCGAAGTTCATCACCCGCCTCCTTAACAATGAAAGCCCGACTATCTATGGTGACGGAGGGCAGACACGCGACTTCACCTTTATTGCCGATGTCGTACAGGCCAATATCAAGGCAATGGAGAGCGAGGCAACCGGCGTCTACAATATCGCCTGTGGAAGACGGATCAGCCTCAATGATCTCGCACAGACTCTCATGGAGATCACCAATATACACCGTCCGATACTTTATGAATCGGCACGTGAAGGCGATATCAGAGACTCACTCGCCGACATCTCACGGGCGCAGGCAGCGTTTGGCTACAAACCCAAGTATACGCTTGAAGAGGGGCTGAGAGAGACGGTTGCGTGGTTTATGAAACAATAGTAATTCCTGAACTGCCACCACCCTATCTTTTCCCCCTGATCTGGTTCCGCTTTATATATCCCAGACGGGTCAACCCTGCAAGGTAAAAGAGGTCTTTATGTAACTTGGGATTCAATCGCTTTGTATTCTGGAGAAAAATATTCGAAGTCCTTACAGAGAATCTTGCCGGTACTGCAGATCCACCCAGGAAGATCCCCCTTCACCCTTTGAAAAGTCTCTCTCATTTTAAGACCTATCAAAATGTTAGGTAGGTACTAAAGTGTGCGTACACGTATGCACATATACGCACAGGAGAAAATAAATGAAATACAATGCTAAAACGGAAAAGTGCCCTCTACCTGAGAGAA
>NZ_JAUSCG010000028.1 GCF_030651615.1 Methanocalculus sp. | reverse complement strand
AACCAGGTTTGTTGTACCTGGTAGTAGTACTCCTTTGTACTTTATAATTGATGGTCTGTCAGATACGGGAGAGGGGGAACTTTACGTTGAATCTTCCTTTAATATTGTCCGAAAAACAAATCTGGCACCCTGTATACCCTTTCCAAGATCGATGAAATCCCCATTCCGGAGTTGGGTTCGTTCATGGAGTAAGAGTCGATGTGTTGTATTCAGGAATGTTCCTCCTGTACTTCCACAATCTTCAATCTGCCAGATCCCACCCATCTGAATGATACGACAATGGGGTCGTGAAACACGGGTGACGGCGGAGTACTCATTTGGCAATACAATCTGTTTTCCTGCATCCAGAGGACCCGAGGCAACAGGATCAACACGACCAATTGGGATCATCGCTTCATGCAATGGGAAGATCGAGCCATCCAGTGGACCTCCGATGACCACAAGCACCGGCGAGGGATGTTCAAATTCTTCCTCAACCTGATCGATCAGCACCTCAATCCTCTCAGAAAGGCTCCGATCCGGAGAGGTGCCTGAGAGATTTGAGAAGATGCTCAAATTCTGAATGATCACCTCAAGTCCACCCGGAATAACCGAGTACTTCCATACCGGATGCACACCTTTTGACGTTGGAGCGCCAGTTCCGGCATCTCTTCGTATAACGCCAGCCAGCAGGAGTTTGTCGATGTGTTTTTTGGTGTTCTCATAACTCGTCTCAATCTCCCGTGAGAGTGTCCGGATATCCTTTGGGGTTCGTTCGATCGACTTCAGGATACGGAGTCGCGTCGCATTTCCGAGGATATCAAGGTACTCTGACAGTTCATCAAGGAAATCCTGGTCCTTCTCAAGTACGAAGGTATGCCCTCCATCATCCATCTCTATCCCTCTCTCCCGGTTCATTCATCATTTTCGAATTCCATGTCACTCTGCCGTCAGCGCCTTGATCGGGTCGATAGTTGATGCCCTCCATGCCGGATAAAGACCGGAGATAACACAGATGATCACCCCGATGAACATGCCGTATGGGACATAAATCAGACTATCGATTGTAAAGAAGTATGCAGTCGTCCCAACCATTGAGAGAACAACGATATACCCGAGTATAAAACTCATGACACCACCGATAATTGCACCCACCACTCCGATAATACTTGCCTCATACAGGAACATCTTCAGTACAACCTTTCGGCGTGTTCCGATACTTCTCAGAATACCAATCTCACGGATCCGCTCGGTCACCGACATCATCATCACATTAAAGATACTCACCGAAGCAACAAGGAGCGAGATCGCACCGATACCCTGCATCATGGATATGATCGTTTGGAGCGATGACGTGATCGAGTCGAGCATACGGGATGCATCGGAGATGGTCACCTCATCATCTTTTCGATTGAGCTGATCATCTATTGCAGTTTTGAGTGCCTCTATATCATTAATATCCTTCACCTTGATGATCACCTCATCGTACTCCCCTTCACCACCATACACGGTTGTAAACCAACGATCAGTCACGATGATCGCATTATCGGTGTTAATATCAAAGGTCATCCCACGCTCTTCAAGAATACCTGATACTTTTACTGTCTTTGTTCCGCTATCGCCGTCTTCATCCCCTATTTTGATCCGGCTTCCGATTTTTAATCCATATCGCTCTGCAAGAGTTGCTCCAACAAGCGCACCATTGGTACTCTGGAGATCAATTACCCCACTCGTTACGGAAAGGAAGCTGGATATATCACTCTTTGCGAGGCCATATATCGATGCTCTCCCCTCATCGCCCCCGATGTATATCGTATCAGACTCTGAATAGACAGGAATGACGGTATTTGGAGTGGCAATCTGTCTGATTGTCCGAAGTTGTGTACTTGTGATATACTCATCATCTGAGGATGAAGAACCTCCTTGAGGAGGACCCATCATCCCTCCTCCCCCACCACTGTAGGGTGATACTTTAATCGTATCACTGTTTGCAGAGAGGGTTTCTGTGACCGATAGGGTCATATTCGCCCCCATAATCCCAACAGCAGTTATTGCGATGACACCAATAACAATCCCGATTGCAGCGAGGAGGGACCTGAGGAAGTTTATCCTGATGTTCCGCATCGCGAGGTCGAAGATAAAATCACCGATCATTCTGCCAGCCTCCCATCACGAAGTACAATTGTTCGATGCGCATACTCTGCCGTTTGAGGATCATGCGTCACAAGAATCACCGTCCTTCCCTGGCGGTTCAGATCGGTGAGTATATCCATAATCTGCTCACCCGTTTTAGAATCGAGATTTCCGGTCGGCTCATCACAGAGGAGAATCTTCGGATCATTTACAAGGGCTCTGGCAATGGCAGCACGTTGCTGCTGACCTCCGGAGACTTCGGCTGGTTTATGTTCGATGATAGATCCATCCAGCCCAACCATACGGAGAAGTTCAGTCGGGCGACCTGTCGTATCCCTCTTTCCATACTTCAGAACAAGTGGGTACTCCACATTCTCATAGAGGTTAAGAAGAGGGATGAGGTTGAATCTCTGGAATATATACCCGATCGTATTCAGACGCATATCTGTCAGTTCATCATCATTCATCTCACGGATGTTTCTCCCTGCAATGAAGAGATCGCCACCCGTAGGAATATCCAGACTTCCGATCTGATTTAACAGAGTGGATTTTCCTGATCCGGACTGACCCATGATTGCAACAAACTCTCCCTCCTCAATATCCAGAGAGATTCCATTCAGCGCAACTACGTCACCAACCGGAAGTGGATAGATCTTTGTTACATTGTGTATCTGTATGATCGGCATGAACGGTCACATTCAATCCTTCTTCAACTTCATCTTCAGAATGGTGAACGCACGGGCGAGGTACCCCCTCCTCCAGCAGATTACAACGGCAACGACAAGACCGATGAATAGGACAAATTCCAGAAGTGGAAGTGACCCAAGACCAGCACCTGACATCCCCATCATCCCCATACCACCTGGCTGACCTCCGGCAGCAGGAGCGGAACCTGACGAGGTGACACCTCCGCCGGAAGTCATGGATACAGCACCTGTATCAAACAGATAGGTCATCGTGTAATCATTCCCATGAAGATCTTTGTAACTCACAATTATCGGGATAGAAGTATGGCCCCCGGCATCATACGTCACCTCAAAACTTGAGAAATCGTCAGACTCCAGCGAGCCGATCACATATTGCGAATACGGATCGATTGCACGGGCAGGAGTTCCAACGGTCACCACAACAGACCTTGCATCCTCAATTCCCGCATTACTTACATCACCGGTTATTGTGGAGACTCCACCAGAGATGCCTGTTGCAAGATTATTCACCACCATACGAGGAGCAGTCTTTGATTCACCCACTTCTATGGCAAGATCGAGTGAAGTGGTATGTGTATTCATACCATTCCGATAACTGACTGCAATGACAGGATTGGACGAATAGGAGGCGGAGATATCAAGCGATACCTTCGTTGACTCCCCGGCTTTCAACGTTCCGAGAAAGTAACCGGACTGAGTGCTCGCCACACCATCACCAAGAAGATTGACAATCACTCCCTGAACTGCATTATCACGGGGATTTCCGATCAGAAGTGTGACACTCTCTTTCTTCTCTGCAGTAAACACATCAGGCATATCAACCAGAGAGACCCGGATACTGTCACTCTGCACCTTCACCGGCAGAGGGTACCGGATGCTGCCTGCATTTTGGAAATCCAGATAAAATATTGGGTAGTAGATGGCATCCTGACCAACAGCATTGATGGTAAATACAAAATCACGGGATACACCAGCTCCGATATCTCCGATAGAATTATAATTTGTGGTATCAGCGACGGTGATACCATCTCCGGTGGCGCTCTGTGTCCCATACAGAATGGCACGTGACAGTTTAACACTCTGATCGCCATTATTTGTAATAGTAACTGTAACAAGCGCCGTATCGCCCTTCATCAAAATATCCGGGCTAATCGTAACTCCTGTAACCGACACCATGCTTGCCGCTGAATAGCTCGTTGTATCCTCGGCTGAGGCGGTGCAAAAGAGCAGCATGAGGGTTAGCAGAATCAGACAATATCTCTTCAACATTTCATAACTCCTTTCTATATCAGATGAATAGAACAGAAAATGGGATAAATTCCCTGAATGGAAACGGATCATCCCTTTAACCAACAGGTTCAATGCACTCTCCAAAATAGATGCGGGATTGGTCGCAGTTAAAGGAATATATTTATTAATATACTTCCCAGTACCTGACGATAGAGATGAGAGAGAAAATAATTATCTTAGCCCTTCTGGCACTAGCCACCTGCTTCCTGATGGCAGCCGGGTGTGTCGGTGGGGAGACACCACAGGAGAAAGAGATCTCAGGGGTTGGTGTTGTTACGTACATCGATCTTGAAGGTGGATTCTTTGGGATCATCACTCATGAAGGAGATGAGTATTATCCGCTGAATCTTGCCGATGAACTGAAGGTTGACGGAGCAGAAGTGACCTTCACCGGTACGACACAGAAAGATACGATCACAATCCAGCAATGGGGAACCCCAATCCGGATTACGATGATAACGAAGAATGAGGCTGAACCATCCATCACCAGCACAGGTGTTGTCACGTACATCGACCTTGAAGGAGGCTTCTATGGGATCATCTCCGGAAAGGGTATCCGGTATCTCCCACTGAATCTCGCACAAGAGTACCGTGTTGATGGTCTGTCAGTCTCGTTCACCGCAGTTCCGGAGAAGGATATCATGACGATCCAGCAATGGGGCCAGCCGATCACGATCGTCTCGATCACCGGGGAGAAACAACAAGCCGGTATGCCAAATCCAGCAGCAGTCTTTGTGAAAGAACAAGGGTATGAGTACGAGATCCGATCAGGGCCGGATGGGGAGTATGGTGTAGCCATCCTTCCAAACGGCACCGTAATCGATGAGTGGGAACTCTATTTGATGTACCACTAACCCTCTTTTTTAGATCGAGCCATAGATAAACCAGATCCCAAAAACAATGAGAAAAATACCGCAGGCAGATAGTACGATCCGGTATCCGTGATCCGAGAGGAAGAACCTGCCCCGGTGAAGACTCCCCGAGACGAGTGTGAGCCACGCGATATCTCCTGCCCAGTGGCCAGCCATTAAGATACCACCGGCAATGAGACCCCCTTCAAGTGAACTCCAGAGGAGAGCTGCACCAATCGTAAGCCACCAGATCCAGAAATACGGATTTGAGAAGCTTGATACGAAACCGGCTGCAACAGGTCTGCCGACATTGATCTGATCATCTGCGGATGGAATGAGAGCATTACGTGCTGAGGAGAGCGTGAGATATCCAAAGATCACCAGTGCAAAACCTCCAACAAGACCGATCAACCAGGTTGCAGATCCAATCAGGGTGCCAAGACCTGCGATAACCAGCAGAATGATCCCCATCTCAGCAATCATATGCCCGAGACAGACGAGCGGACCTGCGCGCCACCCTGAAGTGACAGAAGCATTGATGGTCGCAATCAAAGTAGGGCCCGGTGCGAGTGCGCCGGTTAGTCCAATCAGTAGCCCTATTGAAAAAACTGAGATGAGATCAGCCACAATAACTCCATTAGTATCTATGCTCTGCTTCCAGATGAAAGAAACTCAGGACAGATGGGAAGGGAGTGCATAACACCAATAATTACAGTTATTTTTGAAAATAGACTGCAAATATCTTCGCAGTTAAGATAACCTATAAGATATATACAACCCCTTGATAGTATGATCGCTATGCGGATTCATACACTTACACCAGTGCTGGCACTTCTTCTTGTGCTCAGCCTTATTGCTCTGCCCGTTTCAGCGGCAGCAGAACAAAATGAGCGGGTGATTCATACACAGGGTACAGGTGAAGTAACCACTGCACCCGATCGTGTCGAGATCTCCCTTGCAGTCGTCACCGAGCATGCTGATGTGAAGACAGCCCAGCGTGAGAACGCCGAGAAGATGAGCAGATGCATGAATGCACTCAAGAGTGCAGGTCTGACCTCAGATGATATCAAGACGACGGGATATTCGATCTATCAGGTGACGAAGGATACTGATGCAACGGGATCAATCCTCCCAAAAGACAGACAGGTCAAAGTCTACCGGGTTACAAACACCCTTCTTCTGACCCTCAAAGACACCTCCCGTGCAGGCGAGATGGTTGATATCGGCGTTGAAAACGGCGCAAACAGTGTCAACTACATCTCTTTCACCTTAAGTGAAGAGAAGCAGAAATCCCTTCGGACAACAGCACTCCAGAAGGCAGTCGCAGACTCACGTACTGATGCCGATGTGGTCGCAGCGTCGCTTGGTCTCACAGTTCGTGATGTGAAGGAGGTAACAATTGGTGGAGGATATTACCCAACAGTCAGCCGTATGTATGACAGCATGTATATGGGAGCTGGCATGGAGAAGGCATCAACACCAATTGAAGCAGGAGACGTAAAAGTTACCGCAACAGTCTCCATCTCTTATCTCTGCTGAGAAGAGAGTTCAGACAACCCCTTTTTTTATCCTTGTTTCGTCGTCCTGATTGATAGAGTAAGAATACAAATGCTTAATGAGTCAGATTGACAATACTCTCTCTACAGATAGAGAATCATTAACTCAGGATTGAACAATGGAACGGACAATAAGTTTTAAGGAGCGCCGGTATATAGAAGAACTCCGTATCCTCACCAAATCAACTGCAATCGACTGTATCATTGATGATCGTTTTGATCGTCTGATCTATATCATAACACCTGGCGATATGGGCATTGCTATTGGAAAGAATGGCGATAACATCAGAAAAATGCAGAAGGTCCTCGGAAAGAGGATTGAAATGGTCGAGTATGCAGAAGAGCCAGCCGGGTTTATCAGGAATATCTTCAAACCTGCCGAAGTAACAGCTGTACAAATGCCAGATGGTGCAATTGGTCAAATTAAAGTCTCTGTCAAGAGCAGAGGGGAGGTTGGAATAGCAATTGGCAAAGGAGGGTGCACCATTGAAAAAGCCAGAATTATCACCCGACGCTTTTTTGGACCGGATATGGGTGATATTATAGTGGAGGAGGATCATGCAGCCTGATATTCTTGATGAACTCTGGGATGTCATTTTGGAGCGATCTAATACTCCTGATGGAAGAAAATCCTATGTTCGTTCTCTTCTCTTCCATGAGAAAGGGATCGACAAGTCCCTTGAAAAGGTAGGGGAAGAGGCAATCGAGTACATCCTCGCTGTCAAGAACGGAGAAGATGATAGGATCATTTCTGAAGCCGCAGATCTCATATTTCACCTCATGGTGAGTCTGAAAGCCGCAGATATTAGCTTCGTTGAGGTAAAAAACGAGCTTGCTGCCCGAAGAGCCGGGATGAACCTTCACGATTAACTCCTTTTCATCCAAAATAATCAATAAAGTCATGCAGTTCCGGGAGTTGATCCCTTGAAACTGCCGAATCATCAAGAATTGAATCACAAAGGATGACAGGAGATTTCTGCCGGACTGCAAGAGCAATGCCGTCACTGGGTCGACAATCAATTGATATATCACCCAGATGTGTTTTGAGATTCATTGTTGCATAATAGACACCGTCTTCGATACTATCAACACGGACATCTCTGAGTCTTGTTTCGAGAGCTAAAAGGGTGTCGTTGAAGAGATCATGTGTAAGAGGACGTACAGGAGTGGGACCATTCAACGCATTGTTGATAGATACCGCCTCATATAATCCTATAAAGATGGGAAGATAACGGTGATTAGGAGCCTCAAGAAGAACAACCGGTGCTACCCCAAGGTCATGTACGGCCAGATAAACCCCAAGAACCTGACAGGTAGTCAACCGCATATCGTTTCTTCATGTCTTCACCGGTTATGAAGCTGTTGGTCATCCTTTCCTGATCCAACCTCCCTTTTAACGATAAGAAGGCTTGAAACAAGGCCAATAGCGATATTAACATAGTAGAGGATAATTCGCCAGAGCAGCACAAAGACGCCGATGACCGATGTACTGATGAAGAGACCGTAGATTGAACTTATGGAGATCTCAGCAACTCCTGCTCCACCGGGAGTGAGAGGGATCATCATGATGATTGCGATGATGAGTTGTGAGACTAATGACTCAAGGAAATGCGGCCCTTGTCCCAGACCGATAAGGAGAACTGAAGCGATGATAAACTCGAAGAACCAGAAGAGAGCTGTAAAGAGAAGGCCCAGGAAAAGACCTGCCTTACCCTTCCCGATGAACTTTCCAAGGCTGAAATGAAAGTTGTCAACCTCACGGTCAACCTTCAGAAGGAACTTCTCAATACGGGCCATCTCCCATTTTTTCGTCAGATAAATGGAGATCCACCTCATCAGTCGTTTCAGCAGAGCAGGATTTCGGACAGATATCGCAAATAAGATGACACCAATCGAAACAAGGAACCAGGTGAGATAGATTGCAGTTGTTATGGATGGGGGGACATTCAGCGACTGCCATACAGTTCCGAGGAGGAAGAGCATGATTGCCCCCCCAATACCGAAGATGACTCCGTCAAGAACCCTTTCCATGATCACTATAGCTGTTGCATCCCCGAGTTTTACATTCGCACGGTACAGTTCATGTATCCGTACAGGCTCACCTCCTGCCTGAGATGGGGTGATAGCAGCAAGAAATAGATTCGCACAGACGAGGTTTAAGCAATGGAGGAAACCGACATGATACCCAAGTCCATACGCCATCACCTTAATCCTCAGTGCCCAGAAGATAAGGGCAACCAGATGACAGGCAAGTGCCAGAAGGATTATGAACGGACTGAGATTCTTAAGAGCGGTGATCGTCGATTCATCAAAGGTGAAGTACAGTAGTCCAATGAGAAAGAGCGTACTGAGCCCGACTGAGATCCAGATCCATTTTTTATGCTGTGGGTTCATCTAAGTTCCTGCTCGTTAATCTAACTGTCCTGAAACATTATCCGACATAGGTAAAAACATCTTCTGAAATTATGCGGTGAAGAGATGCCGATCACCTATGATCTGAAAAATTCCGGATCTGACCCCGCTATCCAGCCAGCCATAGCCATAACTGAAAGATGCAAGAGCTGATGCACAAAGACCCTCCATCAGGTAATCATCTCCATTCATCTGCCATCTGAATATAATCTCCCTGAATATAGTACAAGACTGGCAGAGCGGGCTTGATGCATCAGGTGCATCATTTACCGCAGCAGAGGCAGCAGATAACATCCTCTGATACCGGAATGTCTTTTCTTTCAGTCTTTCAGCATATGAATGATGAATATCACCAGCAAACCCGGAGAAGGGATCTGTTCTGGAAAGGAGACCAAGATAGCTGCCGGCATCCAACCACCCATAGCCATAACACCATGATGCAAGCGCATTGACTTGATCATCTGAGCGAAGAAAAACCTCACCATCCTTCTGGTATGCCCATGCCATCTCGAGGATCTGATCAGCTACCAGCCTGAGCGGAGAGATATTGACAAGGGGAGAAGAAACACCCTCCAGAGATCGAAGATAAATGCTTGAGAGGGAGGCGAGATCTGTGATCATGCGAGGTGGTGATCAGATGGTTTCAGCCCGGCAAACCGTTCAAGGTATTCACGTTCCATGAGATGGAGTTCTGCCGGTACGACAAGGATATGAAGGGGAGATCCAAAGTCATGTGATCGGAGGTCCTCACCTGAGCCTGCAAAGATGACCGGATCATCTGATCCCGCCCTCGCAATACCGACAAAAAGAGGAATATGTACCTTAAGACGACCGGATATCTCTTCAATGATGGTGATCGCTTCGTGGATATGCATATACCGTTCATTCTGAATATCCAGATAGACGATCGTATGGAGGTTCTGTTTGAGGTTCCCCGCAATCACCTCGACGGGGGTGGTCGGCATCCATCTCCCTGAAGGGAACGGGAGCGAACATGATTTTCCGGACCGATAGTTCTGAAGACCGGAGAGACCAAAGACCGCACTTGCAATTGAAGCGGCATGAATGATACGTGTTGGAATATTCCGTTCAGCCGCCCTGATTCTGAGGTCTGAATGTGTTGTGGAGACCATCGTATCACCTGCGGTCAGAAAGACTGCAGATCCTGCTTCAGCTGCATCAAGGATCGGGTCAGGGTGTTGTTCGACATCTTCACGGGAGAGGAGTCGAATGGGCTTATGGTAGAGCTTTTCCATCGAAGAGATATCCGTCCCCATCAATTTTGAGGTATAGTATTCGAGGAAGACCACATCAGCAGATCGGATAACAGAAAGTCCTTTTAACGATATGTCATTCTCGTCATAGAGTCCAAGACCAATAAATGTCAACATTTTATACCTCAATACTGGAACTTCGTGATCTGGTCAACCATTGAATCGATGACACTACGACATTGCTTCCGATCATATGCTGAGATGAAGTAGATCGGTGTATCAGCTTTAATCTCAAGATCTGCACGAATCTTCTCTTCCGTGACCGAATAATCGAGGTCGGCCTTATTTGCAACAACAATGATCGGAACAACCGTATTCCCTTCAACAATTCCTTTCAACTGTCTCGCACGAGGCATCAGTTCAGGGTGGGTGACATCCACCATCAGGATAACACCCATCGCATTTCGTGCAAGTTGAGGCACGATCGGATCGAATCGTTCCTGACCAGGTGTCCCATAGATATTGATATCAAATCCCTTGCTTGCCATATGTCCGATATCAAGGGCAACAGTCGTCGGCGTGCCAAGGAGGCCCAGTCTGTCGACAGACATACCAGCATCTGAAACATTCTTGACAAAAGTTGACTTTCCGGTATTTGGGGGGCCGGTTATGACTATCTTTGGGATATAGGGGACGATATGGCCTTCGCTCACAATATAAGGGAGAGAACGGGCAGGAAGAGAGAGCCATGAGATAGTATGAACGGTGAAGTAGTTAAAGAAAGAAACGACACCTGAGCCCGCCTGAAGAGTTATAACAAGATCAAAATTTGTATCCTTGAGGAGGGAATCGAGCATATCTCCGCCGAAGAGATTGAAATATTCAAACACTCGTGTGATCGGTTTATCCGATTCAAGATCATCAAAGAGGGAGACAGCACCGGAAAACTCGAAGTGGTCGGAGAGTACATCCAGATAGACGAAGATCGCCTCGATATGATCTTCTCTGACTATCTTTTGGATGAGGTTTTTACAGGCCATATTGCAGTCCAACGAATCAGGATGAGCATTCGTTATCTCTTCGATATCATGCATATCCAGATATCGAATGAGATCCTTGTAGCAGTCGAGATGATAGTGACTCTGTGCAGCAACATCTACAAGATACGCATCTTTGCTCGTAAAAGGAGCAACAACAAGTGATCGCTTCCCTGCAACGACTGCGGTATGGAGCATCGTGATCAGGAAGTGCTGACCATCTGCCTCCGGTTCAATTGCATAGAGTACCCGACTTCCATCTGGCACCCCCCCCTCTAAAAGCCCATCCAGTGCATCTATACCTGTATATATCATCCTTCCACCACCAATCTGCCGTTTGGATCAAATGAATAAGGAAACCACGGTGTCATCCTTCCCCCAAGACCGATGACACGAAGCTCAAAACTATCAGTCCCCTCTCGCACCTCAACTACCCCATTCATCAACTGTTTGACGAGCGAGATCGTCCTCGCATCAAATGACTCGTTGTTCAGCACATAAAATCCGATCCATTCATTCTTCTTCAGTTTTGAAGAGATGACATGGAGGAATTGATACATCACTTCGAGCTTTCTATACATCAGAAACGTTGAGAGCGAATTTACACAGAACCGTATCGGCGGGGGGAAGATACCGGGGATCGGATTCTTCAGGCTCTCATCAACAATTCCGGAGAAAACCTTGCTCATCTTAATACTGATACCTGTCAGATCTACAGGACTTGCAATGAACTTCATCCGATCGGTGTCCGGCACATTAGGGAGATCGCTCTTTGTTATCGCATCGATTATCGCAAGCGCCCTTCTCTCTGTCCCATTCAGTTTAAAGTAGTTCATTGCCTCTGCCGCCCGCTCATCTGTTGAGAGGAGGACACAATACTCTCCCTTCGAAGGAAACGAGAGGTTATATGCTATCCGCTCAGCACCCGAAAGCGGGGGTGCCAGAATCAGGACATTCGCACCTGAGGTCAGACCACCAAGCTGATCATCAAGTGCAGGGATACCAAACCGATAGCTGTACATCTGTTTAAGAGTGTTATGTCATTCCTATCTTTAACAATGCTCCTACAACGATGCCAAGAAGAACGGTATACAAAGAGATCAGAATCGCCCACTTTCTCCCAATCTCCTTTATCAATACCGCAATTGTGGATATGCAGGGGATGAAGAGGACACAGACGACTGCAAAGATATACAGTTGTACTGATGTCATAACAGAGCCGAGGTCAGCTGTTCCGGCAAGGACGGCTAATGTCTCAAATGCCATCTCTTTTCTGAGGATACCAAAGAGGAGGGCGGTTGCTGCAAAACCGGGGAGGCCAAGAACTGCTTCAGAATATGGGGTGATCAGATCCTGAAACGCAGATACCAGACCAAAATACTCAAAGATGCCGAGGAAAACACTTGATACGAGGAGAAGCGGCATTGCGATGAAGAGGAATTCTGAAAGGCGCATCCATGCTTTCTTCACCACCATCTTCGGCTGAGGCATCCGAAGCGCGGACATCTCAAGGATCATTCCAAACTGCTGACCGGGTGTTATCCGCGAGAGGACGATCCCGGTTACAAGTACCAGCAGGAAGACTATGCCATAGACTGAGAAGGCAGCGGCAAGCCCGATGAACGAGGCGACGATTCCTGAAATAACAACAGTCCTTGCCGAACAGGGAATCATCGTAACGAGAACTGCTGCAATGATACGCTCCCTCCGTGTGGCGAGGAGACGAACGCTCATCAGTGCCGGGACACTGCAGCCAAATCCAAGTACCATCGGAATGATCCCCTGACCATGCATACCGAACCGGTGCATCGAACGATCAGCAAGGAAGGCTGCACGTGTAAGATATCCCGAATCCTCAATGATCGAGATGACAAGATAGAAGATGAAGACATACGGAAATGCTATCCCAAGACCTGCCTGAAGTGCGATGAGGATGGAACCTCCGATAGGAGCGGCGATTCCCGGGAGATTGAGTGCAAGAAACGGTTCAATTGCGAATGTATTAAAGAGGTCAACGATGATCTCTTCAAAAAAAGCACCTGCGGTGAAGACGAGCAGAAGGATCGAGATGATGACAGCGATGAGGATAGGGATCCCCGGAAACGTTCTTGTCAGGAGGGTATCAAGATCAAAACGGGGAGGGGGGGTTCGTCGCTTTGTAACCTGTTCGCCAAGGGAACGCGCATAATTATGGCGGTTGGTTGCGATGATCTGGTGCGCCGTCATATTGTGGCGCTGTTCGATCTCAGTTGCAAGCCCCTGTGCAGATTCTGCAAGATCGTCCATCTCCTCAGGACGAACAAGTGCCTGGAGTGCAGCACTTCTCTCTATTGAATAGACCTTTGAGAGACTCCGGACCGCCGCCTCCACATGGTGATCATATGGCACAGAGATGAACGGAATACCGGGGTTTCCTCGTGCCGCATTGAGGATCGCCTCCATATTCTTTCCCTCAGAGGCAATAGTCGGAATGACGGGAGAACCGATCAGATTTGTCAGCAGTGTATAATCGATCTCAATCCCAAATTTTGCCGCTTCATCGACCATATTCAGGACAACGACGGTTGGGATCTTATATTCTGCAATCTGAAGAAGCAAGTAGAGATTTCGTTCAAGATGCGTCGTATCCAGAACCGCGATGAGAATATCGGCCTCTTTTCTTTTGAGTATTCCGCGGACCAGGGTTTCCTCTTCCGATTCGCCTTCAAGAGAATAGATACCGGGAAGATCCACAAGCTCGATCATCTCGCGCTCATAGCAGACGTTTCCGCGCATCAGATCAACGGTCGTACCGGGATAATTGCTGACCTCAACACCAAGGCCGGTCAGGTGGTTGAATATGAGTGACTTTCCCACACTGGGGTTTCCGATGAGCGCGCATGAAAGCCGCCCGCTCATTCCTGCCTCCGTACATGTATCTCAGAGGCAACTTCAGGTGAGAGAGCAATATCACATCCTTTCACGGTGATGACCACCGCATCGTTATGGAGTTTTCGCCGGATCGTAATTGGTTCTCCTTCAATGATACCAAGGTCAATCAGCCGCCGGTGGCGACCCGGACAACGGATAAAAGTGACAAAGACAGTTGCACCTTCCGGAAAGGTGACAAGTGGGGAAGAAGCAGAGAGATGATCACAATTCCGCCTTCCATGACCCCTGCTACACCCTCTGCCGGTCGTCTGCAGGTAAGAATCGAGTGCCTCAATCGTCTCTTCAGAGACGCCATGTTCCAGTATGCAAGCCTCGCGGGAGGCTGCCTCGGCTTCAAGGCCAAGTTTCTCAGAGAGAAAACAGGAGAGGACAGCATGCTTTCGGGCAACCTTCTCTGCCGTCCTCTTGCCTTCAGGGGTGAAATGCCATTCTGATGCTACATCCCCGGTGAGCAGGGCTCTACCCTTGCATTTTTCTAATGCAGGTATGATCGTATCCTCCGCAACAGAGAGATGGGATGCAATCTTCTCTACAGTTGCGGCAACGCCACCCTGCCGGATCACAAGAATACTTTCAAGGATATCTTCCTCAAGGGAGGTCTGCATATACAGAATATCTGATTGAGAAATGATATCAATATGCCTTCCGGCCAGAATGGATGAGTCTATTAGCAGCCGGATACCAGTACCGCGTATGGTAAGCGGGGTGAACGCCGAAGTTGCCCGAATGCTCGATACGATCGCTGAGCTCCTCCTTGTCATCGGAGATAATCCATTTAAAATTCGTGCATATCAGCGTGCAGCAGAGACGGTGAGGAGAACGGTCCAGCCGGTTGCCGGGATGAGCAGGGGAGAGCTGGTTGCAGTCGATGGAATCGGGAAAGCAATTGCTGAAGCGATCCTCTCGATTGCAGAGACCGGGACCTGTAATGAGCTAGAATCACTGAAGGAGAAGATCCCACCGGGGCTCCCGGAACTTCTTGAACTGGATACTATTGGCCCAAAGACGGTGCAGAAACTCTGGAGCCACCTGAACATCACCTCCCTGACCGAACTTGAAGCGGCAGCCAGGGGTCGGAGGATCCGGTCCCTCCGTGGATTTGGAGAGAAGAAAGAGGAGGATATTCTTCGTGCAATTACAGTGTATAAGAATAGATCCGGGAGGATGCTCATCTCAGAGGCGGAAGAGATTGCAGAGGCGATCACCACTCATCTGACACCCGGTACCTTTGTCATTGCCGGTTCACTCAGGCGCGGACGGAGTACTGTTGGTGATATTGATATCGTGACGACTGAGCCTGCGGGGTCAGTGAACCCCCATCTCAGGGCTATTGCCAATGAGATGATCGATGAGGGAACAAAGAAGACATCGATCTTCTATCGTGGGAAGAGGGTTGATATCCGGTTTGCTGATCCATCAGAGTTTGGTGCAACGCTCCTCTACCTTACGGGATCAAAGGAGTTTAACATCAGGCTCCGCGAACGGGCGATCGCGTCTGGGATGCAACTGAATGAGTATGGACTTCTGAATAAACGAACCAAAGAGATGATCCGGTGTGCAACAGAGGAGGAGGTTTTTACCCTGCTCGGTCTTGCATTCATTCCACCTGAGCTCCGTGAGGACAGAGGAGAGGTACGTCGTGCAGAGGCGGGGACATTGCCCCGGCTTCTCGAACCATCGGAGATAAAAGGTGATCTTCATGCCCATACTAAGGGATCAGATGGCGTGCTGACCGTTGCTGAGCTGGCAGAGATGGGCGACAGACTTGGATATGAGTATATCCTCTGTTCTGATCATTCCGCATCGCTTGGGGTAGCACGGGGGCTGTCTCCTGAAGCGGTGAGGGAGCAGGCGCATCTGATCGAGATGGCAAACCGGGATCATACCTGTCAGATACTTGCCGGGATCGAGGTGGATATCATGACCGACGGGAGCCTCGGTCTGCCTGATGAGGTGCTCGAGGGTCTCGACTGTGTGATCGCTTCAGTCCACTCTTCACTCCATCAGGATGCCGATACGATCACCAGACGGGTAATCCGGGCGATGGAGAGTGAACATGTCGATATCATCGGTCATCCAACCGGTCGGCTTCTTGGACGGAGAGAACCGTCAGTTATTGATATACCCAGGATTATTGACGCTGCAAGAGAGACAGGTACCGCACTTGAGTTAAATGCCTCACCTCACCGACTCGACCTTGATGATATTTATTTAAAGACGGCTAATGAATCAGGAGTGCAGATCGCAATTGGAACTGATGCTCACGGGCCAGAAGATTTTGCTTCGATAAGATACGGCGTAATAACAGCCCGACGCGGATGGTGCAGGGCAGGCGACATACTGAATACAAAAACACTACAGGAACTGTTGGACTTTTTCCGATGATACACAGAATCTATGAATATCTGCTTCTGCGGGATATCACTACCCCTCCCCATGAGATCTGTTTTATGCTGACAGTTTTGGATCTTCGGTCCGCACCAGAGCGGATAGCAGAAGTGGTTCAATGGGCAGGTGAAGTGTCCGGCATTGAGATGCTGACATTCCATATTGATACTGATGATATCTCCTGCGTTTTGCCTTTTATCAATGATCTGAAAGGGGTCTCGGGATTCTCCCATCTCCACCTGCATATAGGGGAGGAATACTATGAGGAGGGGGTCGGACTCCCGGTTCTGATCGTCGTTGGAAGAAGTGGTCGTGAAGAGATCACAGAGAGCATTAAAAAGATCGCTGAAGAAGGGATTCTACCCTCTGATGTGAACGAGGATCTGATCGAGTCTCACCTCACCTTCAGATCGGCACCGGATCTTATTATTAAGACCGGTGGAAGTTATCTGACCGATTTTCTCATCTGGCAGTCGGTCTACTCTGAGCTCTTCTTCCTTGATGTGAACTGGGAGTTCTTCAGAAAGACGGATTTTCTCCGTGCAATTCGTGACTTTCAGTCACGGGCACGACGGTTTGGAGCCTGACCGCTTCCGCTGGTCATAGACTCTGATCGCTCTGAGGAGATCGATTTTGCGAAACTGCGGCCAGTAAGGGGCGCAGAAATAAACTGATGACTCGTTGCCATTCGCAAGCCAGGGGAGGAAGTTCGATGTCCGGTATTCGTTTCCGGTCCTGATGATCAGATCAACCGGGGGAAGGCCAAGGCCTCCATAGAGGTTAGCCTCGACCATCGCAGGTGTGATTCTGTCAGGTGAGAGGGTGCCATCCCTCACCTGTGTGATGATACGTCTTGCTGCATGGACGATCTCGTTTCTCCCCCCATACGCGATGGCAACATTGAGGTAATGGTTGCTGTACTCTTTTGTTGCTTCTTCTGCCTTTTCGACACAGGCAAGGACATCGGCGGGGAGGAGGGATTTGTCACCGACCATCCTGACCCGGATCTTATTCTTATGAACACGTTCATCGGTTAGGACTTTGAGGAAGCGATCCTTGAAGAGTTCAAAGAGTTCTCCAAGCTCTTCTTCATTCCTCCTGAAGTTCTCGGTAGAAAAGGCATAGAGGGTGATATGTTTGATCCCAAATTCCCGCGCCCATTCGAGCATCATCTCGGTGGTGTTTGCCCCCTGCCGGTGCCCAAAACCGGTCTTCTGGCCCATCTCTTTTGCATACCGCCGGTTTCCATCCTGGATGATCGCGATATGGGTCGGGGTTTTGGAGATACTGCTTCTGAGAATTCGGAAGTAGAGGGGTTCAAGCAGGGTGCGAAGGTTCACAGTGGGTTCACCTCAACGATCATCCCCTTGTTTGGGTACCGTTCGATGATCGATAGTTCGAGATCTTCATTTGTTGTAAGTTCATCAAGGAGCCACCATGCACATTCGACACTACCGTCCGGCTGGATTTCATAGCTCTCTTCGTCAAAGTCCGCTAACAGGATGGTGAGATCACCATCTGATCGAATGCGGCCGTAATTGATCGTCCCGTCTTCTGTGATCTCGTCAAAGTGACGGGCGGTCATGGTGGCGATCCGGATCAGACGCTCCCGGAGCTGGACAGAATCCTTGAAGCCTGATGAGCAGAAGTGGACCTTCGGGTCATCGGTGATCTCTTCTGCCCATTCTGCGGCGCCTTCTATTGCGTTATGGAGATCATCAGTCGGCTCCATCCCACGACTCCTCATCTGATCAGCACAGGTCTCGCCCCATTCGAGTTCGTTGATGTTGAAGAAGTCAAGGAGCGGAAGCATCGGGCGGAGCGCTCCGATGCCTGGGAGGGAGGGAACTTCGATCCCGATTGCAAAACCCATCTCGCGGGCAAGGCGGGCGGATTTTGGGTACTCCGTCTGCATGATAGAATCCCAGACTTCATGCGGCGGGTGCATCCGGATCTCATCAACGATTCCCTGGAGTGCGGTGAGGTCGGTTTCTGTCGGAGCACGACCTGTATAAAGATGGATATGGTGGTCAGGTCCGAAGTGTTCCTTTAACAGGCGGCAGTACGAGACGGTCCGGTCGCGGACGATGAGGGGCTCACCCCCGGTCACACCGGTGCCAAGGGCGTCCATTGCTTCTGCTTCGGTGATGATATCGGCATCTGTTCTTGCCTGCCGATCGTTTGCAAAGACGACGTCGAGATCTTTCCGCTCAGCTGAGAGGGGGCAGTACCAGCATGTCCGGTCACAGAGTCCGGTGACGAAGAGGACGAGTTTTGCACCCTGATGACAGAGGATGCAGCCGTCACTGAGCATTGAGGTGCCTCGCTCTCTGATATGGTATTGATATGAAGTGTATCATAGATGTCTCTCTGTATATTGTCCGTCTGTCTGTAAAACAGTATCCGGAGGAGTAGCTTTTTAATTATAACGATGCTATTCATCATCATGCCGAGGCAGTCTGACGATGCCCTCTCCGAAGTGATCGGGTTCATCCTGATCATTGCGCTGATTACCATATTTCTCTCGCTCTGGATGACGTACGTAATTCCGGCAGAGGGGAGGCAGCAGGAGATTGAGCATATGAACTATGTCAGGGACTGGTTCACACAGTATAAGATCACAGCGGATTCGCTCTGGATCAATCATGATGCTGATTCAAAAGATCTTACCAGTGTCACGATATCGAATTCACTGGTTTTGGGATCGCAGGGGGGGGCTACACAGGCAGGCGGTTTGTTCATACCGGTGATGAGCCCCACAGGATCGACCGGATCGATTGCGGTAAAGAATGTATCTGCTGAGGGTGGGGGAGTTGAGCGGATTGTGTTTAATGTTGCAACGCCTTTTGAGATCCCTATGTGGAGACTTGAATTCGCTACGAATAACAATTACTGGGTGCCACAAACTTATTACTATCAGATGGGGGGCGTTTTTCTCAGGCAACAGACAGGGACAGTTGCACGGATCATGCCACTCATAATCTTCCCATCCGAAAATGATGCCGAGATCATCATCATCCGATTAGATGGAGGGGGAGAGAGCGGATTGAGCGGGAAGGGGTCAGTACGGATAGACACAAAATTAAACAGTGCTCAGTCAGAACAGGGTTCTCTTGGTGGTGGAAATATCAAGTTTATATTAAGTGATGAAAATGCTGCACGTGGATGGGAGAATATGCTGAAAGAACAAGGATACCCCGTTCCATTCCGTGTTAATAACGAGGTTACAGTCACCCTCAGTGGAAATATTCAATGTGAATTTGCAAACTATACAGTCTCAGTTCAGTCAATTGCATCACTTGTGGACTGAAACATTTACAGTTTTTTTGGTAATGGACTAAGGACTAGAGTTGCATGGGAAGAAGCAAAAGACAGAGGAGAGGAGAGTGAATGATTCATCACATTACCAGCCATGAGAAAGCAGTTTCCGAGATTGTTGGAACCTTGATCCTCTCTGCCCTTATCGTCATTGTGATCGCCATTGTCACAGTTAGTTTCCTGTCACAGGAGCCGGTTCCTGAAGTGCCGGCACTCCGGATCGATCTTTCAGATAAAGAAGAGGCAATTACCCTCATCCATCGTGGAGGTGACACCCTTTACAGGGATAAAACCCGGATCATGGTCGATGGTATCGAAAATACGAGTGATTTCAAGACACCCGAAGGAGCGAATTGGACAACCTTTTCTACCGGAGACTGGCTGATCATACCGGGATCGAATGCTACGGGAGTGAGCATTCAGATTATTCATACAGCTCCGGATATTCCAACACTCCTGTTTTCGATAACAGGTATCAGACCACCTCTCCCGGATCCACCAAAGGCAGATTTCACTGCCGATATCACATCAGGACTGCCTAACCTAACCGTTTCATTCACCGATTTGTCAACAAAATACCCAACCTCATGGTCATGGAACTTTGGAGACGGTGGTGTATCCACACTTAAAAATCCGGTACATATCTACACAATCCCAGGAAATTATACCGTCAGCCTGACCGTGACAAATGCCGGTGGATCAAACACCATGGTAAAGATAGGGTATATCCGTGTCTTCACGCCTGCGGAATATATTGCCGAAGAGAGTGTCTTTGTCTACGGAACAAAGTTATTCTTCTCTGGAAATTATGTCATCGGAGTCAATTCAACCATTATCATTACAGGGGATCTCGACACGGCAGATACGAATCTGGGATCAGGTCTTTTTGTTTCGAAGATTTTCATCAATGGAAGCACAACCATGAATACCGGGAGTGCAAGTCTTGGAAATCCAGATTTCCCGAATAAAATTGTTATAAATGGTGATCTGGAACTTTGGAGCGGAGGAAGAAATATGTATGGGGATATCTATGTTGATGGAAATTTCGCCCTGAAAGATGCGATAATACATAATAATGTCTATGTGAATGGTGATCTCACACTCGGGTGGACTCCCATACTCTATCCGGAGACTACCATTTACTATACCGGCACAATCACACATCCTCCAAACTATAATCAGGATATTCTTGCAAAATGTGTGCATCAGGCAACGGTTCCAACAGAGAGTATGCCAAACCTTGAAATGCCGGCATTAAAAATTTCGACCTGGTACGATGATAATGGATATGTCGATTCGGGATTATTGACGAGTGACCTGAAGATTTACAACGCCGGCTATACATCCACCGTTTGGAGACCCTCACAATACGATGTGATTGTGGTTGCAAATGACGGAGATATCACAATCACCGGACTGGGGGGAAGCACACTCACCGGTGTCCTCTTTGCACCTTTTGGAAAAGTAACTTTTGAAGGGGCCCAGTTTGAGGGGGTCGTCATTGCACGGGATGGTTTCTATGTTCCAAGCGGCGGAACAATCGTCGTTTTCACAAACCTGATGGATTTCTTCGATGATGAGGAGGACTGGCCGTTTGTGTAATCATCGAAGAAGCAGATATGAACAGATATTTAACCTCAAGGATTCAGATGAAAGAACACCGTATAATTAAACGTAAAACCACCACAACCGGTTGATCTACCATGCCCGGTACTGACGGCGTCTCAGAAGTAATCGGCTCAATAATGCTTATATCACTCGTCGTACTGGCAGTGGTGATCGTCGGAGTCGGAATTCTCTCCCAGCCGCCCCCGGTACAGACACAATATCTGGATGCAATTCCGGGGATTAAAAGCGACACCCTCTATCTCTATCACAACGGGGGAGATGCACTGTATCCGGGAGATTTTTTTGTAAGGGTGGATGGAATCGATTACTCTTCTGACAGTTTATCCATACAGGGGGGAGACTGGCCATGGGAGATCGGGGAGTTACTCAAAGTGGATGGGCTTACCACTGCAACCTTTGGCAGGATACAGATTATTTCAACCATTGGCGGTCAGCAGAGCATCATCGTTGATATTGGCGATGTAGGTATGACACCGGTTCCAACAACGCCGCCCCCAACCCCTGCACCGCCGGTTGCCAATTTCTTTGGCAGTCCGACTTCCGGAACAAGGCCGCTTTCGGTCATCTTCACAGACACCTCAACAAGAATTCCGACCTCATGGTCATGGAGCTTCGTGGACGGAAACACCTCAACAGCACAGAACCCTACACATACATATGTAGCAGCTGGTACATACACCGTCAGCCTGACGGCTACGAATGCTCAAGGATCCGATACAGAGACAAAAACAGGCTATATCACAGTGAGTGTACCAGGAGCACCACCAGTGGCAAACTTCACCGGCACACCAACATCCGGCACAAGACCGCTGTCAGTTGTCTTCACAGACACCTCGACCGGAAGCCCAATCTCATGGTCATGGAGCTTCGGGGACGGAAACACCTCAATAGCACAGAACCCTACACATACATATGTAGCAGCCGGCACATACACTGTCAGCCTGACAGCTACGAATGCAAATGGTTCTAACACAGTGACAAAGACAGGCTATATCACAGTAACTGATCCAATCTCCCCGCCACTTGCCGACTTTATCGGTTCACCCACAACCACATTCAGGCTGCTCTCTGTCGCATTTACCGATCTCTCTACCGATACTCCGACCTCATGGTCATGGAGCTTCGGGGATGGAGGCACATCGACAGCCCAAAACCCGACACGCCAGTACATGACAGCAGGAACGTATACTGTCAGCCTGACAGCAACCAACGCTGATGGATCGGATACTAAAACCAAAACGAATTACATTACGGTAAACGAACCAACATTCCATAATATTATCCTGAACTCGGACCGGCCCGGTACTGTACTCAAGCCAGGGTACATTGAGTTCCGTACCACAACAGGTAATAATTACGTAACTATTAACGGAGTACAATATGTTCCCAAGAATAGCGACATTGTTCGACTAAACATCAATTCAGATGATCCATCCGCAACGATCGGTGTTACGAGCATGAGAGTAAACACCTTCTCCTTCACTGATGTGACACTCTCAATCAATGGTGTCGTTCAGGCAACAGGTGCGGTGACAGCCATCTATATTGGAGGGTCAGAGAACTGGATATCAACCCTCGTCTTCACATCCCCAGCAGTTAGTCCAACAGTCTGGACCCAATTCCAAGTGGATGGTGTCAACCTTATCAATGGTCAGGATGGGCGGGAGATCGTCCTCTTTGGGATAGTCCCAAATACTGCGGGTACGACTCCGGGTACGATCAACTTCAATAGGCCATCAAACTATTATGTATTCCGTTCGGCTTATGTTACAGATCCACCACTATAATGTTAAGAGAGAGAGAGAGAGAGAG
>NZ_JAUSCG010000013.1 GCF_030651615.1 Methanocalculus sp. | reverse complement strand
TGTCTGTTTGATCGTGAATGCATGCATGATCTCACGGCAGACAAACACGATCAGGCATTGGAAATCCTCAAAAGATGCAGAAACGACCTCAAAAAACTTCAGCCAGAAGAGGAGGCGAAGAGATGACGGCTATTGTTGTTGATAAGCTCACAAAAAGGTTCGGTGACCTGACTGCGGTCGATTGCATCTCCTTTGAGATAAAAGAGGGGGAGATATTCGGTCTTTTAGGGCCTAATGGTGCCGGAAAAACCACGACCATCTCCATGCTCTCCACGCTCCTTGAACCAACATCAGGCAGAGCCCTCGTCAATGGTATTGACATCAGCAAAGATCAGGATGGTGTCCGCAAGTCCATCGGCATTGTCTTTCAGGATCAGAGCCTGGACGAGGAGCTGACCGCATGGGAGAATATGGATTTTCACGGCAGACTCTACCGTATTCCAAAGGCGACAAGAGAAGAGCGGATCGATGAGATGCTCAGGCTTGTCGAGCTTGAAGACAGGAAAGATAGCTTGGTGAAGACCTATTCCGGGGGGATGCGGCGGCGGCTTGAGATTGCACGGGGCCTCCTGCATGAACCGGCAGTCCTCTTTCTGGACGAGCCGACACTTGGACTCGACCCCCAGACCAGAAACCATCTCTGGGAATATATCCTGACCCTGAACCGGAACAAAGGCATTACCATTATTCTAACCACCCATTACATGGACGAGGCAGACCGGCTCTGCGATCGGGTGGCGATCATCGACCGGGGCAGGATCGTTGCGATGGATACACCTGCAAATCTGAAAAGTATGGTTGGTGAAGATGTTGTGACCGTCCTCTCTCCCGACTCAAAGAGGATCGCAGAGGAGATTACTGCACCGTGGATCGTTGGTGCGGAACAGTATGACGGGCAGGTGACCATCCGGCTCCGATCTGCTGAAGATCACCTTCTTGAACTCCTCAGTCTGATCGGGCGGGATGGATATACGATCGCATCCATATCGATCAGAAAGCCCACCCTCGAGGATGTCTTCCTCCACTATACGGGCAGGGAGATGCGGCAAGAAGAGGCAGGGGCGGCAGATCGGATGCGGATGATGATGCCGAGGAGGAACTGAAGATGGATATTATCTATACCCTCTGGCTCAGGAGCATGAAACGCTATCTCCGTTCAAAGAGCCGGATCGTCGGGAGCCTTGGGATGCCGGTCTTCTTCCTTCTTGCACTGGGATTTGGACTCAATTCTGTTGTGCAGATTCCAGGCAGCACAGGTGAGAACTATATTCAGTTTCTGGTTCCCGGAATCATTGCAATGAGTGTCCTCTTCACCTCGGTCTTTTCAGGGATCATGATCATCTGGGACAAGCAGTTTGGATTCCTGAAAGAGACACTTGTCGCACCGGTATCACGGCTTGAGATTATGCTCGGCCAGACCGTCGGCGGTGCGACGACAGCCGTCATCCAGGGGGCGTTCATCCTTGTGTTATCGCTTCTTATCGGGATCAGCATACCATCGTTATACGGGTTTCTCATCGCCTTCCTCTTCATGGTGCTCATTGGCATCTGTTTTTCGGCATTTGGTATTGCCATTGCCTCGAAGATGGAGGATATGCACGGATTCCAGCTGATCATGAACTTTGTTGTCTTCCCGATCTTCGGCCTCTCCGGCGCACTCTTCCCCATCGAAAGCCTGCCTGAGTGGGTGATACCCCTGACACTTCTGAACCCGCTCACGTATGGTGTCGAGGGGATCCGCTATGGGCTGCTCGGCACGTCAGCCATCCACCCGTTTGTATGCCTTGCAGCGCTTGGTGCGAGCACGGTGGTGATGATTGTCATTGGGGCATTCCTCTTCAGGAAGGCGTCATTGTGATAGGGAGAAGAGATGTGTTGTCAGGAATAGAAAGGGGAGACGGATCTCACCCGAGAGCTCTTCCTGAGAAGATAAGAATATTCCCCGATATTTTTTCCATTGAATGATAGTCTCTTGACATTCATCACGTGGCGGATTACGCCCGTGTGAACGCATCCTCTGCCATGCACCAATAGCCATTTCAGGAGTGATCACGCGAGAGTTCACCATATAATCCAGTAGCCAGCAGGTGCCACACCATTCAACTCCGTGCGCAACCGCTACGTAGATGAGCGCCCGATCACCGGTCAGGAGCGGTCTGTGTAGCTGTTTGGCAAGAAGGAGAACAGAGAGATCGGCATAGGAGGGGTGCGGATACCTGTCGATCAGATCCATTAATTCCTGAACCGAATCTGAGCTCAGAGACTGAACAGAGAGACCCATATCAACGAGTGCTGCAAACGGAGGATGCAACAGCTCTTTCTGAACGAAATCAGTGACGACAAATCTACAGGGGAGCAAAAAGAGATTCGTTATCAGATCCGCTTTATATAGATCGATGATCGCGTTCGTATCAATGACATACGAGGGATGAGTTGTCACGGGATATTTCTCCATTCAGAATAAAAAATTCAGCAATAGGCTGATTCAGGAGTTCTGCTGCTTTTGAGGTCGATATGATACCTTCTGCATGGGATCGATAGACAAGTGATTCAAGAGAAACAGGATCATCGCCTGCTTTTTCATCACCAGGTTCTTTTCTGTTCCATCCAAGTGTTGACAACTCTTTTCTCATCCGGGTATGGGTATCTGCGGAAATAATACCAAGATCCGATGCCCGATATATCCATGCACTCATTGAGAGTCCATACTTCTCTTTCACTATCGTGAGTTCGTGAACCGATATATGACGGCGGCTCTCTCCAAGTTCAAAGAGTACTCGTGTGGAAGGGACGAGAAATGCCCCTGCAAACCGATGCATTACCTTCTCATGATCCATACCATCCTTAGGTATCAGGAGACAGTGACCCAGCTCATGGGCGAGGGTAAACCTCTGCCGTGCGTAGGAGAGTCCGGCTCGCATAAGAATGACAAGATCATCCCCAAAACTGGTGCAGAGCGCATCAAACTTTGTAATGCCCCTGATGATCCCAATCTTCAAGCCCTTATCCTCAAGCAATGAGGTGAGATTATCAATAGGGTGTGTCCCAAGATCCCATACTTTTCGAAGATCATCTGCGGCAGTCTCAACGTCATCATAGCTTGATACTACTCTTGGGAATTCATCGGGCATCTCAAATATCCGGCGGATTCCGCTCAGCTCCTCAATGGAGAGATACCGCTCCAGCCAGTCTTGTGTTTCTGCTTCAATTCGGGTTCTCTCTTTTCCGGCGATCTTTTTTGTCCGGAAACTGATCTGACCTTTTGGTATCTCACGTGTGTGGCGGGACGGCCTGAGAAGGGCTGCAAGCGGTATCTCAAGCACATCGCTGATGCGGATCAATACCCCTGAATCGGGCACTAGAAGGCCTTTTTCATACTTATCCACAGTTGTATGAGATCTTTCAATCTTCTCTGCAAGATCGCGCAGAGACAACCCAAGACACTTTCTTCTAACCCTGATACGTTCCCCAATGGTCATGAACAAAACCCCCCGATCCTGATGCAAACTACACACTACGTTTACAAAATCAACCTTTGAGAATATATTTGTAACCCAGACCATATCCATATGTTCCGTATTGAAAGAAATCTCTATTAGATGAAAGAATTGAAAATTTAATCAAACAATTCCTCATGATAAATACCGGATATATAATAAAGTACTCATCCCAAATGAGATAGATGAAAAGGTGTTGCCAATGAAGCCTGATATTGTGCTGGAAGAAGAAGAGGATGGCACATTCTCAGTCCATTGCCCCGCACTGAAAGGCTGCCACTCTCAGGGAGCAACAAGGGATGAAGCAATCCGGAATATTCAGGAGGCAATAGATCTCTATCTGGATGTTGCTCATAAAAAAGCTAGGAAACCAATACAAAAAAGCCAAAAATTTATACCGGCGTTATCTCATCCGGTTTCATCTGAGGTAGTGCTGATATCACTTTTCGTACCCAAAGATATGCAAGAATGGGATCTGCAATATTGGCAATCAGGTATACCATCATAACCATCGTAAACGTGGCCGCAAGGATTCCTGCCTGAACAAGGATAAAGAACGGAAGGATGATCCCGAGGTTGACGACTATCCCGATATAGAAGATATACCGTGTCTGGCCGGTCCCAACGAAGATGCTGCGGAGAATGAACCCTGTTCCAAAACCGATGAAGCCGATGATCAGCCATTGGAATGCCGTGAGAGAGTAGGCGGAAATTTCGGGATTCTGGTTGAATAGTAACGATATGTGATCCCACCAGAGGACCCCGGCGGTAATGACAAGGAGCATGAAAATGGTCGCCAGCAGAAGTGAAGTCTTCAGACTATCCACAAGATCAGCAAACCTTCTCTCGCCCAGGTAATTCCCGACAAGGATACTGGTTCCATCCCCAATGGCAAAGATAGGCATCAGAGCGATCCAGAAGATCCAGATGGCTATACCGAATCCGGCGAACTCGTCCTTTCCGAGTCCATTCAGGAGGATTAAGATCAATACTATCCCACTCATCTGAAGCGCCGCTTCAAGACCGCTCCAGCTCCCTATCCGAAAGATCGGTATTACTTCCTTTCGCCAG
>NZ_JAUSCG010000008.1 GCF_030651615.1 Methanocalculus sp. | reverse complement strand
TGCTGTCCTTGGTGACCAGCAGATGCTTTCCCAGTTTGGAATCGTCGCAATGGAAGGGGGCATCTTCCATATCATCAACTATGCGTTGTATAAGGGTCTCCTCTTCCTGGTTGCAGGTGCGGTCATCTACCGGTGCGGCACACGGAACTTAAACGAACTCGGAGGGCTTGGCCACTCAATGAAGTGGACGATGGGATTCTTCATCATCGCAGCACTTGCAATCGCCGGTATTCCTCCGTTGAACGGATTTGCGTCAAAGCTTATGATCTATGAATCGGTCTTCATCTTCAACCCGTTCATCTCGGTGATTGCAATGGTGGTCTCGATTATGACGCTTGCATCATTCGTGAAGGTCTTCCACTCGATGTTCATGGGGCCACAACTCCCCCAGTATGCCGAGGTGAAGGAGGTGCCACTCCCGATGCTGATCGGTATGGGGGTGCTGGTCATTCTGATCATCCTCTTCGGCTTATTCCCCGATCTGATCGTGAATACATTTGTTGAACCGGCAGCGCTCGCACTCATTGACAGAACCGGCTACATTGCCTCAGTGATGGGAGGGATCTGAGATGGATATAACAGCGACTCTTATCACCGGGACTGGGTTCTGGAACCCGATCATCTGGATAGTGGCAGGGATTGTCACCTCTGCAATTGCGTATCTTATCTGGAAGATGGGTGTATCCACCTACCAGAAAGAGAGCCAGCAGGTGAAGCCATACCTCTCAGGGAATGCAGAGCCTGAGAAGAACGCGGTGCATATCCGTGGAGGAAACCTCTACTGGGGATTCACCGAAGGGCTGAAGGGGTACTATTCACGCCTGATACCGCTACATACAGGAGATCTGAATGATTATATGCTCTGGTACTTCGGCGTTACGGTTGCAGTCTGTGCACTGGTGGTGATCTTCCAATGAGCCTCTCTCCATCATTCAAACGCTCACTCTGGGTATTCCATTTCAATGCAGGCTCCTGCAATGGGTGTGATATCGAGATCGTCGCAACGATCACGCCACGATACGATCCCGAACGGTTCGGTGTGAGGCTTGTTGGCTCCCCAAAACATGCGGATGTCCTCCTGGTGACAGGACCTGTCACAAAGAAGATGGCACCGAGGCTCCGCCGCGTCTATGAACAGATGCCGTCGCCAAAGGTCGTCATCTGTATCGGGACCTGCGGCCAGTCCGGCGGCGTCTTCTATGACTCATATAATCTCGACGGCCCGGTGGATGATGTGATCCCGGTGGATGTTTATGTGCCGGGATGCGCACCACGGCCGGAAGCCATCATCTATGGTGTCGTCACTGCACTCACAAAACTTGAACGATTAGCTGGAGGCGAAGAATGAACGAGACGATACTAACCCCGGAGGAACTGGTCGACCGGCTCAGAACAACATTTGGTGATGTAGTCACCGATCCGAGGATCGTCACCAGGGCAGAAGGGGCAAAGAAGAATCCAAATACCAATGTCTGGATGACGATCACCCGAGATAGTCTGAAACCGGTGATCCGTCACCTGATGGAGATCACGTACCCGCACCTCTCGGTGATATCGGGATGGGATGTCGGAGAGGAGCTTCGGATGCAGTACATCTTCTCGATCTACTTCGGAAACCATCATGGGGAGTATATGGTGATCTTCACCGTTCCTCTGGCGAAGAATGATCTCAATATTCCAACGATCAGTGATCTCATCCCCGGCGCACTCTTCACCGAGCGGGAGAAGCAGGAGATGTTTGGTGTGAAGGTGACAGATATTCCGGATGGCCGCCGCCTCTTCCTGCCTGAAGACTTCCCGGAAGGGGTCTATCCACTCAGAAAAGACGAGACCGGTGTTCCCGACTCGATGATCAAACATCTCTGGCAGGTGAAACGGCCCACAGACCGTCCTGCACCGCCGGTTACTGAGAAAGAAGAGAACAGCCCTTCAAAGGAGGTGAAATCCGATGAGTGATCAGATGAAGAAGGCTCCCTATGTTGTCCCGATCGGTCCGATCCACCCGGCACTGAAGGAGCCGGTGCAGTTCCTCTTTGATGTGGAAGGCGAGGTCGTCAAAAAGGCGGATTTTGCACCCGGACAGACCCATCGCGGAATCGAGTGGATGGGGATGCGGAGAAACCCGGTCCAGATCATCCATATGACCGACCGGATCTGCGGGATCTGCGGGGTGACACACTCGTTTGCATTTGCACGGGCGGTTGAACAGATCGTCGATATCGAGGTGCCCCCTCATGCAGAATATATCAGGGTGATCATCGCTGAGTTTGAACGAATTCAGTCCCACCTCCTCTGGGCGGGAGTTGCTGCTCATGAGCTCGGATTTGACACACTCTTCTACCTCGCATGGCGGGTTCGTGAAGAGGCGATGGATGTGATCGAGTATATCACCGGGAACCGGGTGAACTATGGTCTGATCCAGGTCGGCGGAGTGCGGCGGGATATCACACCTGAACAGCACCCGACGATTCAGAAGTGTCTTGACGGATATCGGGATCTCCTCGGGAAGATGCTCAACCTCTTCCTTCATGATACGACGATCTCGATTCGGTGCAAAGATTGCGGACTGCTCTCATTTGAGCAGGCACTGAACCTCTGCACAGTCGGCCCGACAGCACGGGCGTCCGGTGTGATGAAAGATGTCCGGTTCGATTACCCGTATTCGGCATATGGCGACCTCGATATCACCCCGATCCTCCCCTCTGCCTATGGGGGCGAGATCAACGGCGATGTCTATGACCGGATCGTTGTCCGTCTCCTTGAGGTGGCACAGTCGATCGAGATCATCGAGACCTGCCTCAAAGAGATGCCGGATGGTCCGATCCTCTGGGAGCCGAAACTCCCAAAGCTCCTCTCTGCCTGTAAGAAGGCGCATGGGGAAGCGGTCGGTCGGCATGAAGCGCCACGGGGAGAATGTCTCCATTATGTCGCAATGGACGGACATGATGCCCCGGCGATGTGGAAGGTGAAGGCATCTTCCTATAGTAACCTCCATGCCTGGATACCGATGCTCGAAGGCGAACAGCTCGCTGATGTTCCGATCATCGTCGCCTCGATCGATCCCTGTCTGTCATGTACCGACCGGGTCGCGGTGATCCGTGGTACGAAGCGGGATCTCCTGACAAAGGAGGATCTCCACCGCCTCTCTGTTGAGAAGACACGGAGGATACAGGGATGCTGACGATTGAGATGATCCTCATGACAGTGGCTGCTGCGGTGGTCCTGTCGGTGCTTGGGATCGCATTTGGTCTGCTCCTGCTTGGTATTGACCGACGGGTCTCTGCCCGGATGCAGGCGAGGATCGGTCCTCCCCTCTCCCAGCCGTACATTGATCTGAAGAAGCTCCTCTCAAAGGAGAATATTATCCCTGAGAATGCGGTTGCGAGCATCTTCAATGCCGCTCCGATCATAGCGCTCGCTTCATCACTGATCGTGTTGCTGTACCTCCCGATCGGCTCAATGATGCCGGTTCTCGGCGGGTATGGAGATCTGATTCTGGTGATGTACCTTCTTGCAGTCCCGGCACTTGCGATGGTTGCCGGAGGGTTTGCTTCGGGATCACCGTATGCGACCATCGGTGCACAGCGTGAGATGGTGAGCATGATCGCCTACGAGCTTCCGCTTGCATCGATTGTGATCGCAGTCGCGTGGCTCCTCTACTCGTCCGGTATCACCGATCCCTTTGCATTATCGAGTGTTGTCGCAAATCCGGTCTGGACGATGGTTGGCCCCCTCGGGATGGTCGGCCTCTTTGTGCTGCTGCTCACCTTTGCCTGGGTCTCACCAGCCGAACTCTCGAAGATACCGTTTGATACGCCTGAAGCCGAGACCGAGCTTGCCGGTGGTATCCTTGTTGAGTATTCGGGAAAGAACCTCGGCCTCTTCACTGTTGCACAGGGTGTCAAGACCCTTGTGATGGGGGGCCTTGCAGTTGCGATCTTCTTCCCCTGGAACATCTCGCCGTTGCTTGGCCTGACATCATATGCTGCAATGGCAGTTGATGCCATCTTCTTCTTCCTGAAGGTGATCATCCTGATGATCCTCTCGGTGACGGTTATCAGAACAGGGCTTGCCCGGTTTCGGATCACCCATGTCGTCACCCTCTTCTGGGTGTACCTGGGGCTCGCCGGACTGTTTGGATTGTCACTTGTGATCCTCGATTCGGTTCTTATGGGGGGGTTCTGAATGGCACTTCCGATGATACGTGAGATCCTATCCCAGGTCTTCAAAACACCGGCAACAAATCCGTTCCCGGCACGATACCTTCCACCTTCGGTGACCGAATTCTTAAAGAAGGTCGGGGCAGGAGAAGCGACGATCAATCCGCCGGTTCCAACACCCCCCCACTTCCGTGGTAAGATCACGTATGACCGTGACGGATGCATCGGGTGCAGCCTCTGTATCAGGGTCTGCCCGGCGCATGCGATCGAGTTCATCCCTGAGACGAAGCGGGTCCGGATCTATATTTCCCAGTGCATCTTCTGTTCACAGTGCAATGACATCTGCCCAAAAGGGGTGCTCTCTATGAGCAGTGAGTTTCTGCTGGCAACCGAAGACCGGTTCGCAGAGAGCCAGATCGTTGAATAAAGAACGATATCTCCAGAACCCTTTTTTTATTGCTGATCTCTTGTATGCCGGATCTCATCAATACAATCAATCTCTGGCAGGATATCCGATGATCAATAGATATTTGGTTTCATAAAACACCATTGGATACATGAAATTCAATTGTTTAATAGAGAAAGACGAGGATGGTTACTATTATGCCTCTATTCCATCACTTCCAGGGTGTTTTACTCAGGCAAAATCGTATGAAGAGTTACTAAAACGGCTTGATGAGGCAATAACACTCTATCTCGAAGTAAACGAATGTCCTGATCCAGACGAGATACGAGAGTTCGTGGGGGTTCAAGCCATTGAAATTAAGTCCTGTTAAAGCCGAAAAAATTATAAAAATACTCGAGGAAACAGGCTTTTCATGTATCAGGCAGAAAGGGAGTCATATAATTATGAAACATCCGGATGGAAGGTCTATTGTGATACCAGATCATCAGGGAGAAGATCTTGGAAGGGGTATCGTGCGTTCGATTATTCGGCAGGCAGGGCTCACGCGAGAAGATTTTGTGAATATGTTATCAAAATGATAATTTGTCAGTAAGACCTCCAGCATGCATGATCTCTTCTGTCGCAGGTCAGAGCCGATCAAGATCGGCATACTCACCCTTTTGCAGCATGATGATGAGGGACTCTGCCGCAGCCTGTACTGCAGGTGAGAGTCCTACTCCCGGATTAATCGTCTCCGGCTGGATGCCGATGAAGAGGATCTCCGGAATATCAGGGGAGAGGTAGCGGATCAGGTGGGAGAGCGGGAGCATGTGGGTGCCGATGCTCGTATCATCGATCTGATCGTCCTGTATGATCCTGATGCTTCCGGGCGAAAGGTTCATCTCTGCTGCATCGACGATCAGAAGCAGTGCCGGGTCTGCACGCCGGATGGGTGCGGTGAAGTTTTCGGGTGCTGTTCCGCCGTTATAGGTGATCCAGCCTTCTGCTGAGAAGGAGTCGGCGATAGAACAGCCGACGCCGTCGTCTGAGAGGAGGGTATTGCCGACACCGAGGAGAACCATCATGGTGTACAGAGATTGGGCGTCTCTCTAAAAAGAGTCTGCTTTTGTGGTGATAATTATTCTGAGACTGATAGCTGAGAGGGTGACCTCATCTCTTCTGAGTGATACTGGTTTGAGAGATGGGCACTTTTCAGAAACGATCGGACAACCGATCTCCTTGTGTCATCATCAGGGAGGTTTGGGCTCCGAATGGATGCATTTACACCCATTGCACTCCTCCTGTCAACTGCTGTTCTGTCTGGTTTTTTGATTGGTGGGACATTGTCGTACTTCCTTTTTTGCTGGAACAGGAATGAGAATGGATATACTATTCTCCGGCTGCTCACTCTCTTCTTTGGTATTTGGGTGTGATGAGATCTCCCCGAAAGAAAGAAGGTTTCTCTATCCTATTCCGAGGAAAGTTTGGTTTCTATAGGGGAACTGAACCGGATCGCGAAGGTGAATGTGCTCTGTCTACGTCCTCCTGCAGATCGTCTGACCGAACAATTATTATTGAGTTTTTCTGCGGCATGCGGTGATCAGGGTACATTTCCGGCTCTTTTGCAGTGACAGTTTACCGAACCGGAGTCTCAAAGCTGCGCGGAGGGAAAAGGGAGCTTTTAAGGGAGATAAATCTCCATTTTGCGCGTAATTTTCTCATATTTTCGTTAAGTGTACGATAGCTTCATATCCTGACCAGCGGATGTATCATTATCCCACATTATCGGGGGGAGGTGAAATATCCTCATGGCATACGAAGCACAGGGCAAGAAGGGTAAGGAACCAGCAACCGAGAACAAGTCGAAGGAGACGAAGGGAGCGAAGAAGGGCGGTAAGAACTAAACTGCCCCTATCCCCCCTTTTCTTTTCTATAATAACCTGATCCCGGGTCATGGAGGAAGGTATTCTCAGGATTATCTGGTGAGGAGCTGCTCTCTTTCGCGTAGCAATAGAGAAACAGATTGTGTACTCTCCCAAGGTACGGAATAGAGAGTACCCCTCCTCACCTGTTCAAACAGATCGTCCTCCATCATCTGAAGCAGAGAAAAACACCCCGTACACCTCTTCAGACTGCATGCCTCTCATATCATCTTTTGTCATGACTTTCCGGTTTTATAAAC
>NZ_JAUSCG010000047.1 GCF_030651615.1 Methanocalculus sp. | reverse complement strand
TGGGTGACCGCTTATAGGGCTCAACACCAACAACTTTTCCCTTGTTTACTACGAGGTTGAGTCCACATCCAACACCACAATACGGACAGGTTGTTGGGACATACCTCATCGTTTCTTCATTTTCACTCATGCCAATTCTCCGTTTATTGATCTACAGGCACCAGAGGGATGCCTAATTCAGATCATATAATCTCTATCGCCGAAATATATAAACATAAAGTACCAATTATAGATGATAAGTAAAATTGATATAGTTGACAATACACGATAGCGGCTCAAAACGTAATTTTTTCTTCAAGTCTTCTAATGAACATTCCTTAAAAAATGATCATTCTAAGGCTGCAGGAGGGATAATTTTCATACCACAACAAGGTAATTTGAGACAACAAAAAAAGGGAGGGTAAATATTTTTCTCAGATATTGTACCATCTATCCATACAACTATCATCACAGGAATATCAGTTTTTATATGGGGCAGACCCAAGTTTTGGGTGATAGGTAGCATCCGCCTCAACTCTGACCGCATGGGAGAAGAGTGCAAGCGGGATCTCCATCGGACAGAGCTCTTCGCACTGACCGCAGTTGATGCAGGAGTCCGAGATATGGGCGAACCTGCGCATATGAAACATCGGACTTGGGGGAAGATACCCAACAGGAACCATCGTTGTTCCCGATGTGAGTTCAATTTTTATTGGAGAACAGACCGGACAGTTATCAATACATGAATAGCATTTGATGCACCGTGAGGTCTCATCTCGTATAACATCCCAGAGGTTCTCTGAGATCGCCGAGAAATCATGCTTCCTCCACTTCTCACCAAGTTTGAACATGGCGTTCTCAACCTTTCCACGAATTGCTATACCCTTCGGATCTGCTGAGGAGGTTGCAAGTGCACCTGCTTTGACAGCGGCATCAACTAATTTTGCACCTTTCTCTGAACAAAATTCGACAAAGGTGGCCTTACCGGCCTTATCACCGATGACACCCCAGTTCCCACAAGCCAGATCTGCCTGTCGTGGAACCTTATAGAGGCATCTGCGGCAGTTGCTCCTACGGCCATATCCCTCTTCTTCGAGCTCGTCAATAGAGATACCTTTGTGCTGACCATCCTTTGTCATGATGATGAACTGGCCCTTGTCGATCTCCTCTTTAACGACATCGGCAGGATCCACACCAAACTTAGCAGTTATCATCTTCCTGGCAGGAACAGGGGGAACAGTACCTCCACAGTTGACACCGAACAGGAGCAGATTGTCAAGTTTAAGCTGATTCCTCTTTGCAAGCTCAAGAATACCCATCAAGTCACAGCCTTTCACTGTAACACCGAGCTTCTGGTTGGATGCGCCACCCAGGTACTTCACTATCAGTTTTGAGACAAGAGTCGTCCCGCAATGGAGTGAGCCAGCTGATCCTCCAATCTCCTTGGGGTCAGTTATGATTGTCGGAACCGCATCGTAGAGATCAACACCCTTTCTGATGGCAAGAACCGCATCAACAACCTTATTCTCAAGGGCGGATTTCAGCAGTGCTGTTACGGCACCACCGCATTCGGCTTTTTCAAGAAGTCCGGAGTCCGGGGTCCATGCATAGACCATATCGCCTTTTGTAACCATGTTATGCAGCCTCCTCAATCTTCCTGACAGCAACAGCACAATGCTTCAGCTCCGGCATCTTCGAGAGCGGATCAAGAGCAGTATTGGTCAGCATGTTTGCCGGAGCATTACCATAGTGCATCGACATATAGAGCACGCCCGGAGCAACATCGGTGCCGACACGGGCAATTGTGTCGGTCTCGCCACGGCGGCTACTCAGGTGAATCTTCTCACCGTCTTTGATTCCGAGTTTCTTTGCATCATCCACATTCATCTGGACAAAACCTTCAGGAGCATCATAGTGCAGCGCGGCACACCGGTCGGTCTGTGTCCGGGTATGATAGTGGAAGATGATCCGGCCTGTCATCAGGGTGAACGGATACTCAGCATCAGCAACCTCTGCAGGTTCACGGTGTTCGAGACCGAAGAATGTGCCAAGTCCATCTGCGGACGAGAACTTCTCACGGTGCAGGATTGGTGTACCGGGATGGACGTCAGTCGGGCATGGCCAGTGGACAGATTCGGGTTTTTCCATACGGGCATAGCTGATACCAGCCATTGATGGGGTGACTCTCCGGACATCATTCCAGATATCTTCTGCTGAAGTGAAGTCAAAGCCATGGATGCCAAGCTTCTTTGCGAGCATCACAAAGATCTCCCAGTCGGCCTTGGCATCACCGGGTGGATTGACCGCTTTTCTCACACGGTTGACACGGCGCTCACCGCTCGTGAATGTACCATCCTTCTCGGCGAAGCTTGCACCAGGAAGCACCACATCGGCATAATCACAGGTCTCTGTCCAGAAGATATCCTGAACAACCAGGAAGTCAAGTTTCTGAAGGGAACGCATCACATGGTTTGAGTCGGGATACGAGACGACAGGGTTCAGAGCAAATATATACATCGCCTTGATCGGGTCGCCGCATTGGGTGATCTGCTCGGTGAGCGTAACACCATAGTCAGATGCAAGACCGGTGACACCCCAGAGCTCCTCCATCTTTGCACGGGTTGCCGGATCTTCACATTTCTGGTATCCTGAGAAGACATTCGGATATGCACCCATATCACAGGCACCCTGAACATTGTTCTGTCCACGAAGAGGGTTTACACCGACACCCGGACGGCCGATATTACCGCAGAGCATCGAGAGATTCCCAAGTGAACGGACGTTGTCAGTACCGGTCGTCAGTTCGGTGATACCAAGGCAGTAGATGATAACCGCATTCTTTGCAGCGGCATACTTGAGTGCAAGCTCCTTTACCCTCTCAGTAGGAACACCGGTAATAGACTCGACATCGGCATACTTCTCAACCGTCTTCTTCAGGTCCTCAAATCCTTTCGTCCGTTTCTCGATGAATTCTGCATCATGTTTTCCTTCTTTGATGATCCAATACATCATCGAGTTGATGAGGGCGATATGAGTCGAGGGGTTATATTGCAGCCATTCATCCGCAAGACGAGCAGTGGGAGTAAAACGTGGATCAGCTACAATAACGGGGATACCCTTTAATTTGGCCTGGGCAATACGTCTGCCTGCAAGAGGATGAGCTTCAACTGCATTTGATCCTACCATTAAAATCAGATCTGAGTGTAATACATCTTCAAACGGGTTTGTGGCAGCACCCGAACCAAATGAAAGAGATAATCCGGCAACTGAAGGACCGTGGCAGATACGGGCACAGTTATCAATATTATTCGTCTTAAAAGCAATACGGGCAAGTTTCTGAAGGGCATAACACTCTTCATTTGGAGTTCTGCACGAGACCTGGAAACCAAGCGCTTTTGGACCACCCTTCTCATAGGTCTCTTTGAACTTGGAAGCAACGAGATCCAGTGCCTCGTCCCAGCTTGCCTCAACAAATTTTCCGTCCTTCTTGATCATCGGGCTTGTCAGGCGGTCAGGGCTATGCACAAATTCCCAACAGGTCATACCCTTTGGGCAGAGCTTCCCTTCGTTGATGGGTGACCGCTTATAGGGCTCAACACCAACAACTTTTCCCTTGTTTACTACGAGGTTGAGTCCACATCCAACACCACAATACGGACAGGTTGTTGGGACATACCTCATCGTTTCTTCATTTTCACTCATGCCAATTCTCC
>NZ_JAUSCG010000006.1 GCF_030651615.1 Methanocalculus sp. | reverse complement strand
CAGCCGGGATCCCCCCTCCTTATGATTGTCTCATTGTATAATGGCCAGCTGATACTTTTTGCCTTATACGACACACCCCGGCCCGGCCGTTCTGCAGGTACTCAGGATCTCCCTCAGCCGGGATCCCCCCTTCACCCCTTCAGGAAGATCACCCGGCCCGGCCGTTCTGCAGGTACTCAGGATCTCCACCCAGCCGGGATCCCCCCTCCTTATGATTGTCTTATTGTATAATGGCCAGCTGATACTTTTTGCCTTATACGACACACCCGGCCCGGCCGTTCTGCAGGTACTCAGGATCTCCACTCAGCCGGGATCCCCCTTCACCCCTGAAAAGTTGCTATCAGTTTAAGACCTATCACGTATGATAGAGTGTACGTATGTGTCCGGACATGTACGCACAGGAGAAAAGAAATGAAATCAAAGGCTAAAAACGAGAAATGCCCTCTTCCAGAGCGTATTAGAAAAAGGATCTCTCTCAGTATCGATCCTGAGAGTCACGCTTTCATCAAGAACTCAGGCTTTAACGCCTCCCGATTCTTCGATAGTGCGATAAATGCGCTTAGAATGAATACCGAATACAAAACGATCCTAATCGGAGCTCACACGACAGCCGAATCAGTAAACGAAGCTAAAATTGAGTGGACTCGTCGTGATTCGAACACGAGATCTTCGCCGTGTGAAGGCGACGTCATAACCAGCTAGACCACGAGTCCTATAAGTCCAGTATCTATACTCCACTCAGACGTATAACTCTTTTCAAAAACCGCTTCAAAAACCCGGTAGAACAAAAATGATTGAGGGCTCCGACTCACACCGTAAGCCGCGTGTACTCACCAGTGACCTCACTCAGGTACACCCCGGAACCTAGCCACCACTCATCATCAACCGGCATCACATACCCGATCTTTAACTCATCCCTGTTCCCCTCATCGGGATTTGGCCAGATGAAGACGACAAAACCCCCGCCATCTTCTGCCGTTTCAGCAAGGGCGGCAATCATCCGCATACCATACTGATCCTCGCGGTTGATCAGGTTTGATCCGATCTTTTCGGGGAGATAAGGATGGCCGATCAGGGTACCATCATAGAGGTACGCATACAGGTAATGACCATCTGAATCGACAAACTGCCCGTTGAGATCCGATAGCTCAGCAATAGCCGCCTCTTTACCCTGAGCTTGTGCATACGACACCCCACCACGAACGAGCTCGATCATCTCCTGGATAGCAGGAGGGTATGTTCCATCCGAATTTTCAAGGGCAACACCAGACCCGATCCACCAGCCATCTCCCGCAGGAAGGACGTATCCAAGCTTCGGTTTATAGGTCTCCACCGCTGCTTCGTCGATCACACCATCCACCGGTTCAGGATAGAGATACACGATATACCCCCCACCTGCTGCTGCAACATCCCGGGCAATCCGGATCACCGGCATACCCCGGCTGTCGGTCCAGCCCAAACGATCCAGCCCGACACTCTGGGGCTCATAGGGGTGGGCAAGCAGGTTACACTCAGTATCATAGGCATAAACGTACCAGCTACCAGAGGTGAACTCGCCATCCAAGCGTCCAAACTCAGCCAGCGCCGCATCCTTTCCAACATCTGCCGCATACACTGCTGCATCATGCAGGTATATGCCGAGGATCTCCTGAGAGGTCGGTCTGGTCGCAGGTTCTTCATCGGCAACACATCCTGAAGAGGCGAGAAGGAGTGCCAGAAGACAAAAAATACCAATGAGCCGGTTTTTCATGAGAGAATAGTCACCCAGAATAAAGAAAAATTCATCGTTTTATTATTCGATAAGAAAGATGCATCGACCGGGAATTGAACCCGGGCTATTGGCTTGGAAGGCCAAAGTCATACCACTAGACCATCGATGCGATGCGTCTTTTAGGTGGTCGTTGAAAAGATTTAAGGGTTGCGTATTGTTGATCCGGATCAACCAAAAGATGAGAGTGGGAAAAAGGATCAGTATCCCCTGATCTCCTCACTCACCTTCTCAAGAGCGGCGATCCGCTTCTCAAGGGGGGGATGAGTCGAGAAGAATTCCATCAGGGACTGACCGGAGAGTGCGGGGATGATGAAGAATGCGTTTGCCCCTTCAACCTCCTGCTTCTTCTGCCGTGGAACCGTCTCCATCCGGTTGCTGATCTTCATAAGTGCACGTTGAAGTGCTTTTGGATTATTCGTAATATATGCAGAACCCCGGTCAGCTGCAAACTCCCGGTACCGCGAGAGCGTCCTGATGAGGAGCGTTGCCGCAACCCAGACGAGAATCGCAACAATCCATGCAATGATCCAGGGGTTACCTTCCCTTCTGTCGAAGAGGGAGGCGAAGAGAGCATTCTGGATGATGAGAGATGCAACCATTGCAAGGAAACTCGCAATCGTCAGCGTCATCACATCACGGTTCTTGATATGGGCAAGCTCATGAGCAATAACCGCTTCAAGCTCATCCTTTTCAAGAATCCGCATGATCGAATCGGTCACCGCAACCACACCATGCTTTGGGCTTCTCCCTGTCGCAAACGCATTCGGAACCGGAGACTGCATAATCGCAATCCTCGGCTTCGGGATATCCGCTGTTGAACATAACCGCTCAACCATACGGTGGAGCTCAGGGTACTCATCTTCTGCCACCACACGAGCACCGGTACTCATCAGCACCAGTTTGTCAGAGAAGAAGTACTGACTAAATGCCATCAAAAAGGCAATACCGATGAGAAGCTGGAGCGAAAGACCCAGAACAGCCTGGAGTACCGTGAGGAAGACCAGATAGACGAGGAGCAGAAGTGCCCACGTGATGAAGATCCTCATCGTGAGGCCATAGTCGCGCTTCCATTTCATACCTTTATATCTGCGCCTTCGGACTCATAATACCTGCGAATCCGTAACATAAATCAAGAGAATATTAGTAAGATCAGCACCCTATATCGGATGAGGAACCAGATGCAACTCGATGAAGTGACGATCAGCAGAGCAATTCTTGAGACACACGCGAAATTATTCTCAGAATACCTCGAACTTGACATCGCAATCGTCGGCGGCGGACCCTCAGGCCTCGCCTGCGCCGCCCTCATTGCTGAAAAGGGGCTTAAAGTAGGGATCATCGAGAAGAAACTCTCAGTCGGCGGCGGTATGTGGGGCGGAGGCATGACATTTCCGAGGATTGTAGTGCAGGAAGAAGGGAAGCGATTACTTGATCATTTTCATATCAGGTATGAGGAGTACAAACCCGGCTACTATGTTGCATCTTCTGTAGAATCAGTCTCCAAACTGACGGCTGCTGCCTGTGACGCAGGTGCGGAATTCTTCAACCTCACCTCTGTTGAGGATGTCGTCATCAAAGGGGACGGGCGGGTGAGTGGGCTTGTCATCACCTCAACACCCGTTCAGATGACAGGGCTCCATGTCGATCCCCTCACACTCTCTGCAAAAGTAACCATCGATGCAACCGGCCATGACGCCGTTGTCGCCCATTGCGTCAAGAAAAAGGGAGGAGCCATCGAGATAAGGGGGGAGAGCTTCATGTGGGCAGATCGCGCAGAGGCAAACATCATCTCACATACAAAAGAGATCTTTCCGGGTCTCATCGCATGCGGCATGGCAGCAAATGCAGTTGCGGGAGAAGCAAGAATGGGGGCAGTATTTGGAGGAATGCTCCTCTCAGGTGAACATGCTGCAGATCTTGCCAAAACGATCCTGAGAGACCGGAGAGGATAGTATACAGGAGGGGAAGATGGATACTCCAGAACCAGATAACACCAATGCACTTGCCGGGATATCCTTCGGCATCTTTACCATCTATTTTGCTAAATCGATGGAGCAGCAGGAGAAACCCTTTTTTCAGCTTATTAACAGGGTTGACGAACTTAATGCAGCATGCCAGAGTACCTTTGAGCGTTTCAGAGATGAGTACCCTCCACTTGCAGAGGCAATCATCTCCGATGTTGGAGAGTGTGAAGAGATATGCAGACTCTACCAGAACGGGGAAGGGATCATCCCTACAAAAACAGAGAGAATGCACTGGATCATCCAGGATGCACCCGGAATCGATCCTGATGCGGTTAACTCAGAAGATGCAGGCAAGTGGCTTATATTTCTGCCACGCGAAACCACCGATGAAATATGGGTGAAGATTCGAGACGAGACATGGGCAGGAAACCTCGGCATCTCAGCCAAAGTCAGCACAGCCAAGGAGAACCCCTCATCACGTGATGACCGGCTCGTGATATATGTCTATACCGGCAACTGGAGAGATGAAGAAGAGGTGATGCGAATTCGTGAGGTGATACGCACCTGCGGTATCACGGATCGGATAGGGTACAAACGCAACCTTGAGACCTTCGCCGGAGAATACAGTTCATTTGGAAAGAGAGTTACGTATTATAACGCGTAACGAAATTGAACCATCCGGCCCGTTTTTTTATAGAAAAAGAAGGCAGATTAAGCCTTTCTTTCCTTGTTCTTCGTTCTGAGCTGTTTTGACCCGCACTTCCGGCACGTTGATGCACGGATAGCGTTTCGGGCATTGCATTTCATGCAGATTTTAACATTGAGAAGTCGTGCTTCAGCTTCTGGAAACCGTGCCATAGTAAACACCACGAAATATGCGTTCTTATTAGTGGACGTTTCGACGTCTTAATCATTGTTGTATTCTGATGGTTTTTTGGAGATGAACCAGTCACGAAACCCGGCAAGAGCTCTCCCCCTGTGTGAAACGACACTCTTCTCAGATAACGGTATTTCAGCAAGAGATCTTCCTTCGAATGAAAAGATTGGATCATATCCAAAACCTCCGGTTCCAACAGGCATCTCCAAAACCAGGCCATCAATCCTACCGGAGAAGACCCTGATCCCATCATCTGTCGCATATGCAATCACTGTCTGGAAGTACGCAGACCGATCTTTTACCCCTTCCATCAGTCTCAGAATACCGGCATTTCCAATCGTCTTCATACAATACGCAGCACAGGTGCCGGGAAAACCATTCAGCGCGTTAATAAAAAAACCGGTATCATCCACAATAACCGGACGGTGAAGACGCTCCCATGCCGCTCTAGCCTTCTCATATGCAACACATCGGACATCCTCATGACGGATCTCGGGAAGGTCCATACTGACATGCTCAATCCGGGCAACATCCGAGAAGAACGAGACGGCTTCATCCACTTTGTGACAGTTCCCCGTCACCATCGTAATGATCAGAGGTACCGCCCCCTGAGTTCGATCTCATGTTCACGCCTGAGCACCTCATCTGCAAGGGAGAATGTGGAGGAATACCCACGGATGAATGAATCCCGAAGCGTAACAGCCTCAGGTGAGGTACTCTCAAGGGTCTGGAAGAAGACATGGAGATCAACACCGCGGGCCTCGACCTCTGTTGTGATCTGTGCCAGCCCGAAATCAATCAATACACATCCGGCATCCCTCACAATGATATTACTTGTAGTGAGATCGCCATGCACGATACCTGCGGTATGCAGCATGCCAACGACTCTGCCAGCCTCTTCTGAAGACCTCTCATTCAAAGCATACTTCAGAACGGTACCATCGACCTTCTCCATCCGGATCTGATCTTTTGTCACATCCCGGATCACCGGGGTCGGTACACCCGCTCTCCGGGCCACTGAGATGATCCTGGCCTCTGCACGGGTACGGTCACGGATCAGTTCAGAATCAAGGAGTGGATGGCGATACCCCTTCTTCAGAC
>NZ_JAUSCG010000005.1 GCF_030651615.1 Methanocalculus sp. | reverse complement strand
TGCAAATGGAAAGAGCAGATCGGCTAAAGAGGCATACCAGAAGGATATTGCCGAGGTCTTCCGCCGGGTTCTTCGCTCAATGCATGATGGGGGTCGATTTATTGTCGTCGCAAATGATCAGGATAATCTCTATGGTGATATCGCTGCTTCATTGGATGTTGAAGTGGAGAATATCATTGAGCGGCATGTCAACCGGAGAACCGGGAGGCGTTCGAAAGAGTTCTTTGAATCGATTTTTATCTGGCGCAAGATCTGAATGTGAGATACGATGAATGAAGAAACAGAGATGAAAGGTGCGATCCAAGGTGTGATTCAGCAATTGATGGATCGTGTCATGGAGAACGTCCTCTATAAGGATCCGTTTATTATAGAAGAGCATTTATCAAAAAAACCCCTTTATGCGGCTCTCGTTCCCGATGAAATATTCAAGGGGTCCCATTTTGAAAGGCGATTTGTCACACCTTTTGGAAAAGCCTGGGAGAAACTGGCTGTTGTTGCGGCGACTCATGGTCTTGGTTATGGTGAGATGGGTTATCGTATCGATGGCTTGATACCAAAGGGTCAAATTCAGAGAATCTCAGAGGTTCTTAACCGATTAGAGCATTCTGGGAAAGGTCAGAGGAAAACACTCCCTGATTGGAAGAGCGAATTATCCTATATCAGGGAGGGAAAGGGCGAACCCATCCCAGTGTCAGTGATCTGTGATCTTTATGTCGAGGACAAAACTGCAAACAAACGATATGCATTTGAATTAAAGGCGCCTTTGCCAAACAGCGATCAGACGAAAGTCAGTAAGGAGAAAATATTGAAACTGCATTGTATGGATCCAAAATTGGTGGATGGTGCCTTTTTTGCATTGCCGTATAATCCCTACGGTACACGTGAAAATTACTCCTGGAGTTTCCCTGCTCGCTGGTTTGATATGAAGCACGATGATGTCGTTTTAATAGGTGACGAGTTCTGGGAGACTATTGGGGGTGCTGGAACCTATAATGCCTTCATTTCAGCGGTTAATGAAATTGGTGTTGAATATAAAGAGCGAATTTACCGGGAATATCTCGGAATTGAACCCCCGAAAACCTATGATCCTGTGCTAACATTGCTCCATGAACCTGTTTTAGAGTATAAAACAGAAAAGGACGAAGATTGATTGTATGCAGAGAATTTAGTATCCTCAAAAAATACAGATTGGGGATTCTGTTGAAGCGGGAAGCTCTCTTTAGACGATCGCAATCGAACAGCTCATCGGGATATTCTCTGCACACCCATGAATCCGAAAAATAGATCTGGATTTAATATCCGGCCCTCGCCAGTATCTGCTTCACTGAGAGGTATCCTGGTGCATCTGATGGGATATCAAGCAATGATCTGCCAAGGAGTACATACTCCTGCACAATGGGGTCCTGCACCACTTTTCCGAGATACTTGTGAGGCAATATCGACTCTGCACGCTCCTCCTCAGATTCCGGGAAGAGATAACTGCCAACGAGAGAGAAGCGGCCTGCATTGATCCGAACCTCTCTGATGATGCGGTATGCACGACGGACATGCTCAAAAGACCTGCCTGAGGGGCCGATGATATCGAAGATGTCATCGACATCTGTTGTTACCTTCCGGTTCAGGTGTTCAAGTCCTGCCGGGGAGTCTATGAGCACATACCGGTAGTTCTTCACGATGGTGCCAAGCGCTCCCTTCAGGGCAGAATCAGGGAGGCAGTAACACCCCTCAATCCATTTCGTCCCAACAGCGATGAGATCAAACGATCCGCCTTCATAAAGCCCTTCTTCCCAGATTCGACTTTCTATTCGCTCTGTTGGTGCGATGCCCCTGGTCGTTCCACCTCTCCTGATGAAGGTATCAGTGATCAGATCTGCAATCGTCTTCACCCCTGAAGATTCGAGATCGATACCCACCATCTCTGCCAGACTCTGATCGGGATCCAGATCAATAAGGAGGATTGGCGTCTCTCCCGTCTCGATGAAATATTTTGCCATCAGTGCGGTGAAACTCGTCTTTCCTGTCCCTCCCCGCCCAATCGTCACCAGTTTCTTCATGCGATATCACCCTTTTTGCCTGAATGCATATCCTCTATGATCGTATCATACAGTATTCTGACAGCTTTAACTGCTTTTTCACCGGAATCAGGCGAGATCACCTCTCCCCGGACACCTGCACGACGGACCGCTTCATCAAACGGAATGCATCCTATCAGGGTGATACCATGATCCTCTGCAAACTGTGCCACAAGATCTTCCTCCTCTTCTCCCTCGATCTGGTTTCCGACCAGATACACGTTCTTTGGACCAAAACCTTCTGCAAGATCATGGATCTTCTTTGCAGTTCCGAGTGATTTCGAATTGGCATCTGATATGATAAGCAGCAGGTCAACATGATCTGCGGTCCCCCGCCCGAGATGCTCAACCCCTGCCTCGAGATCCAGGATCACATCGTCATCCTGTTTAACAATAAGATGCCGCAGGAGATTTCTCACCAGTGCATTCGCCTGGCAGGTGCACCCTGATCCCATCGATGTCACCGTTCCCATCACCATCAGGTGGACACCGGCAGGCGTTGCCAGTGCATACTTCTCGATGATATCCTGAACGGTAAATGTGAGATTATAAACACCAGGATAATCTGTCTTCGTCTTTTTGTTGATGAGTCTGGTATTCTTTGCAATCGGAAGCAGATGGTGCGCTTCATCTGGTGTCAGCCCAAGTGTCAGGGCAAGGTTGGGTGAACTGTCCGCATCGATTGCGATCACCCGGTGCCCTTTACCTGCTGCAATCGATGCCAGGGTGCCTGCAATGAATGTCTTGCCGACCCCGCCTTTACCTGATACTGCAATCTTCACGACGTTCACTCCCCATAGAGTCTGAAAAAGGTAAGAATTCCCAGGTACGCATCAGAGGACATCTCCTTCACCAGAAGAATACCGGAAGTACTCCTCTTTCCCCGGAATAGAGAGGGCTGCTGTGTACTCCTCAATGAAGTCCGAATCGACAAGAAGATCGATGTAGACCATCATCCTGGCGATCTTCTGCGCTTCTCTTCGTTTCTCAAGCGATACCAGTGCTGCATATGCCCCCTTCAGGGATGTGTTTCCGACAGGATGAACCTCAGCAAAGGGAAATGAAGGGATGATCCCAAATGCCACTGTGTTCTGCAGGTTGACAAAGGCACCAAACGCCCCTGCAAGGTAGATATGCCGGATATCCGTCACCTTCAGGCGGTACTTCTTCATCAACACACCGATACCCCCGCAGAGGGCTGCTTTTGAATCCATAAAGTAGTCCATATCCGGCTGTGTGATGACGATATCATGGCCTGTTGCGGATTCAGCTGCTGGCACCAGCACATACTCAGGGCCCGCATGCCCGGTGCGAACCAGAGGGTGGGATTTTAGGATACCTTTGAAGTCGAGGATACCTGCCTTAAACATGCCGGTGACTGCATCGATTAATCCTGATCCACAGATGCCCCGGGGCCGTGCCCCGCCGATCACCATCACATGCGCCTCACCGCTATCCGGCTCAATTGCAACCCGTTCGATCGCCCCATGCATCGCCCGCATCCCGGAACTTATCCCGGCCCCTTCAAATGCCGGACCAGATGCACATGAGATCGAAGCGATCCAGTCTTTGTTTCCCAGAACGATCTCCCCGTTTGTACCGAGATCGATGAATAATGATAGTTCGGATCCACAATGCAGACCGGAACTGAGCACCCCCGCAACTGCATCACCACCAACGAACCGGCTCACATTCGGGAGGCAGTAGCAGTATGCCCCGGAATGGAGATTGATCCCAAGTGCCTGTGCTTTGCGGATGAATGGCTTTCTTTGTACATCAGCATCAGCCAGCTCAAGGTATCCGGGATCGATAGCGTTGATCAGGTGGGTCATGACCGTATTGCCGCCGATACAGATCTCCATCAGATCATCCGGCCGCACCCCGGCCGATTCCGTAACACGTGTAATAACGTAATTGATACTCTCTGCTGCTGCCTGCTGGAGGAGACGGAGACCTTCTGCATTTCGCGCAAAGGAGATCCGCGTTATCACCTCTTCTCCATACGTAATCTGCCGGTTCAGGGTGGCCTCCTCTGCAAGCACAATGCCTGACTCCAGATCAACGATTGCACAGGCGATCGTTGTTGTTCCAAGATCGAGGGCGATACCGAGTGGTGTTTTCATCTCCTCTTCAGAGATGAGATCGATCAGCTCCGGATACCCATTGGTTTCTGTCAAGAGAGCCTTCAGCCTGGTATCGGATCCGGTGATCTTCTGGTACATCGCTTCACTGATCGTGGGCCGGGGGCCAGAGTAATTCAGCAGCCGAATCGACCGAACTGATAATGGAAACACAGGATCAGACCGGATCTCAAGCGGATACGTTCTGACGGACGGAGCCATCCCGCCACAATCACACTCTCCGAGGAGCCCACAGAGGATCTGCGGCCGTTCGATCCTGCTCTCGACCGGAACGGTCACCTCCATATTGCCGGAGACAACAATCTCACAGGCGAGACGGTATCCGCGTCCCCTCTCTTCGGAGGAGAGGTGACTCTTCTGGGTGCGCCTCTTCTCATGATAATCACCGGAATCTATGATCACCCTGCATTTACCGCACTCCCCCTTTCCCCCGCAGATACTCTCGATCTGAACATTGGCACTCCGGAGAGCGGCAAGCAGGTTTGTTCCCGGCTGAACGGAGATGACCCTGTTCATCGGGTGAAAGACAATCTGACAGTCCTGTCTCATTCATCATCCTTCGGGGGCCAGTATTCTTCGATATACCGTTTCAGACCGGATGAGTCCTTCGGTCCAACAAGGATCCGCCAGCCACTTGCTTCTTCCATCTCACCACTCAATCGTGCTGCAAGGCCGGGAATTATCAGGGTATGGTGATCGACGAGTGAGTCGGCTTCGTACTCTTTCAATGCTTCAGCCATCGAGTCGGATGTCAGGTATCTACCAGCAACAGCACTCTCTACACTGATACCGCCGGTATCAACCACAATCAGGTGGCAGTCAATGTGTGCGGATTTTATGTCAGCCTCGACGGTGAAGAAGGTGAGTGCATAGTTTGTGGTAATAAGCAGGGGAGATTGTATATCCGGACTCCCGAATGTTCGTACGCCTGGATCCACGGAGACCGGTTTTCTTGGGTCTGTGTAGATGTTGAACCGCCAGATCAATTGCGGAAGGAGCACCCACCCTTCCATGCTATGCATGATGAGGAGATCTGCATACCGGGAGATGAGCCCCGCTGCCATGTATGTCTCCTTCCACCGGACTGCTTCTCTGGATAGTTCGTCACCAGCCCATGCGGCGATGGGGGTTCCAAGGAGCGGGAACCCGGCGAGTTCGTCATGGGAGGTGCATGCCGCCTTCCTGAGCATGGTGAAGGAGTATATCGTCCTGGCAAAACCACCATCGGGAAACGTGCCGGGGTCAAGGACCAGATCCATTAAACCACAGGCAGTGAGGGTCTTTGTGAGTGTTCTGAGAAGGGAGGGGTCACCGGGAGCAGATGCAACAAGCGGAGCATTGAACCGAAGTGCAAGGTCGGCCATCTCCCGCCAGTTCTCCTCATTTGCCGCATAGATGAGCGGGCGGCGCCCCTCTACCTCTAAAAGCCCTGCCTCCATAACGACGGGATCGAGGGTACAGAGGATCAGCGGGTATGAAGTGGCTGCGGCAGTTGTCCGGACCGCTCCCCTGAAGATCTCCGGATCACCCGACGTCGAACGGATAGCGATTCCGTCAAGCCGGATCTCACGCCCGATGTACTGGTACGAAAACCCTTCAATCGCTTCTATCCGCTGGATAATTTCTTCCTGCGTCATAGTGTCAGTCAGATCGATTGCAACCGGTGTCGGGTTATGATAGGTGAATTCGTGCCGATAGAGGACGTGCTTTCCTCCAATGGTCATTGCGTGCTCACCAGTTCCAATCGTGACCACTTTCACCGGAGGGGCGAGGAGGGCACTGAGATCATGCAGGAGACGGCTATATTTCTCTGATGCAAGTGGAGGACAGTCCGGTATCGTGTACTCGCCATTAACGAGCTTTGTTGCAAACGCCATACAGTTTGCCTCGCCACACTCCCCGCAGTTGGTCTTTGGCAGGAGTTTGTAGACATCTATCGGGCTGATCTCTTTGATGCTCTTCTTCTGCTGTATGTTTGCCATATCTACACCCCTCCTAACATCTCGTTCTCACCCAATCAGGTATCTGTGGCACAATGGTGTCCTGTTGCATCAACCATGATCTCAGATCCTGCATCGTTCTGACGGCCGCGGGATGCATCATCATGAATATGTCCACGCCGGCAAGGAGGAGGGTAAGTGCGTTGACCGTCTCCCAGACCGGCCCACGGATCTCGCGGGGTCCATAGATCGGCTCCATGTTCAGCCACGCCTCCCTCGCTGCCCATGCATTCGTGGATGCTGAGATGGTCGGGTGCTGGAGTTCGGCATCTCCCATCAGGGCTGCGTAGCGGGCACGCTCGTGGATGGTGAAAGAATATTCAAGCCCGTATCCGAGAGCGACCGTCGTGAGGTCCATGACGATCTCCTCCGGAGGAAGATACTCATACAACCGCCGGTTCAGCTCCTTTGCGCTGTTCAGTTCAAGGCCGGTGAAGGCAAGGAGTACATGGCCATTATCCCGTGCCGCAGTTGCAACCCCCTCGAGGGTTTTTGCCTCCGCCATATCAAGCGTGACCGAGTTGAGCAGCAGCCGCTCGCCGCATGCCCGTTCTGCAACCTCAGTAAAGACTGCGGCATCCTTCTTCGGATCCCCGCACCCTCCTATGATCAGCGGGACGTCAACTGCCTGAAGTACCTCTTCGACGGTATTTGCCGCATCTTCTGGTGAACGGTCTTTGATCAGGGGATCAGTACTCATCAGATGCACAGTCACCAGATCGGCACCGAACTGCTCGACATTCATCCTCGCCCATTCAGCCGGATCGTTGACCACATCGAGAACAGCTGCTTTCAACGCTTTTGGAAGGGAGATATCCATATCAAAGACATCCATCGCAATAGCAGTCCGGTTCACCGGAGGAGTCGCAGGGTGGGAGAATGCAGGTGTTGTTGATCCGCCGATGGTGACGGTACTCCCTCTGCTGCCCCCATCTTTTTTGGTGGCTCCGAGTGTCACCTCACGTATTGTACCGGGATACCGCTCAGGTGGGGGATTGAACTCCTCCCGGATCAATGAGTTTGGTCGTGCCGGTGGTTCGGGGAGGGAAATTCCCGGTGCCCCTCCAATACCAATTGGAATAAAGAGCTCGAGATCTCCAATCTCCATCTTGAAATTCTCAAACTCAACCTGCTCGACGCCTGAGAGGAGTGAAAGCAGGCGCTGTCCGAGAAGAGTATCTGCAGAATTTTTCGGTTTTTGGGTCATTGCATCTCCCCCCGACCTGGTTTTTTTGGCTGTACGGGTTGGATGATCACCTTATCTGCGTAAATCCGGGCGTTTTTGAGGATGATCCGAAACCCTCCGGTTGTTATTGGGATCTCACCTGCTGTGAAGACTGCTGTCTCATTCGTCTCTTCACTCATCTCCACCCAGCGTCCCACAACCGGGTGGTTCTGTGTTTTTAGAAACTCTTTCAGCTCATCAATTGTTGTTGCATCCTTCTCGGTTGCAATCGCACCATACACAGATTCTGGTATATATTCAGAGAGCCGCGCCTTAATCTCATCAGGCATCCAGACGACTGCTTCATATCCGCCATCAGCCTGGAGGAACTTCCTGGATCGCATATACTCGATCGAGATCCCATGGAATCCATCAATCTGACGACCCCCTGCAGTAGAATCGGCCATCGTTGAGAAGGGAAGGCCGTTTACTGAGAGATCGCGAAAACCCCGGTGGACGATACCGTATCCCTCAACTTCAGGGATATAGAAGGCGATCCCCTCGAAACATCCGCACGAAGTATGCGGATATCCAAAGCCTGAGTACAGATAGATCCGTTCGACCTCACCCATTGATCGCTTTTTAGCACTCTCGTTGACACCGGTATACTCCCCCATTCTTGGATCAAGGCACTCGCCCTTATCGATCGGAAAGATCGGACCTTTGGGATCAATTCTGGCAGCTGCACGTCCGTCAAACCAGCTGATCGCACCGCAGTTTGCATACCGTTGTGGTGTTACGACACATACATGGGTCGGTGCAAAAGACTGGCAGAGTGCACAGCCATAGAAGACATCCACATCTTCGTCGGTAAGGCCGCGTGCCCGTGCATCGCGGGCTTCATAGATGGCAAGTGCCTGAGTATAATAGTCCCTGATCTGCTCCTGATCGGTGATGAAGGTGATCTCAATTGCCCTGATAATCGGAAGTTCGTTTCTGAAGAGTTCCTGCATCACCTCTCCGATCATGCGAAATGACGTGAGACCTTTTTTAAATGACTTCTTTGAGAGTCGAATCCAGATATCGTAGCGTTGGTTGAGGTGCATGAACCCCTCGATATAGTTGCAGTACTCATGGATACGCCGCTCGATCACCCCTTCCAGGTTCTCTTCAATCTCAGGGCCTGCTATCTCGATCAGTATCCCAAACGGATGGCTTTTCCCCTCTTTCAGCTCACTCAGATCCGGGCCGATGATATGAATTGCTCCCGGATCTATCTCCTCTTCAGGCTTCAGTCTGACGAGCTCGAATTTCTCACTCACCTTCGGCCCGCCGAGTTCAACCTGCATATCGCTCTTTCGGATCCGCTCACCCTCATGGACAAGCCCGACATCGACAGGAATGTCTTCGAACATTCTTCAAGCCTCCCTATTTCCGAGGATCGCCTCAAGGTTCATGATCCAGTTTTTAACCGAGATATTCGAGAATGACCACCTCGCATTCGGCTGATAGACATTGTCCAGGCTTATCGTCTTCAGGTTAGGAGCAAAATTCTTCAGCCCGGAGAGGATCGTCCATGCCATCTGGTAGGGGAGTCCGACGAAGATGGCAAGGTCATGCGGCCCTTTCCCGTCGACTCCCTGCCATGTGGGATCAGTGAGCCGGTTTCCGATATCCACAGCCGGCATCACCGCGTCAGGGGTGAAATTCCGTTTCAGGAACTCACTGTTTGTATTGGCGGTTGCAACCACCTGAATACTGCACCTTCTCGCCATGAGAATGATATAATCGATGAGTTTCTTCTCTTCAAGATCGATCTCCGCTGCAATGCTTCCTACAATGAAGATCGGCCGTTTTGCCCGCCTGATCATTGCATCTGCGATCTCGGGTTTGGTTATCAGGGAAGCCTTCTTCGGGCCTGCCACCTCAGCGGTCAGCCAGGCATCCTGACTCATGATGATCCCTCCTTCTTCTGAATCAGGGTGGGATCGGGGATCACCGTCTCTCTCCAGTCTTTTTCTTTCAGTATAGCGACGATATCCTCTTTCATCGTAATCGGGATGTCGGCCTCCAACCTGACGAACCGGTGGATATCAGTCGGCATCGATCCGAGAAGGCGGCGGTGGAGGTCAATATAATGCGTCAGTTTCAGTGCCCGTCCCCGGGAGGTGTCATTTGGTCGCATGGAGAGTTTTGCGATCATCACCATCGCCTCCTCCTTCGTCTCAACAGCGATAAAGAGGTGCTCAGGGACAGGCCCCACATAAACCTGTTCACCGGTCCTTGCATCGTTGACATACCAGTCATCATCATGATCGGACCTGCCAAGGAGCATACGCCGGTACTTGGTGCCGTGTGGCCCGACGATGACCGGGATACCGAGCCTCCAGAATCCGGCTGCAATTGAAGCTGCTTTCTGTGACATTGCTCCCCATGCCACCCCAACTGCTCCGACACGGTTGTAAACATAGTCTGCGATCTCCTCATAATTCCCACGGAGGTTTCTGCGTGCGAAGATGCTTGCGATCTTGACTGCGGCACCGGATATATGGGCGTTAGAGACACATGAACCGACATTTACCATACCTCCTGCCTCAAAATTTCCAGGATATATCTCGTATGGTGAGCGTCCATCCTCGTCCCGGTACATGCCGATGGTCATCGCGGCACACCCGGAGGTGCAGATGATGAAGCGCCTGTTTGCAAATTCTATCGCCATCTCTGCAAGTTCATGGCCGCCACCCGGATAGTTCGCACAGCCGACGAATGCAACGATCCCGGGTATCTCGCCAAGGACGATTGGTCCTCCGACCTGTCTTATTTCGATGTCCTGGATTGCACCCCGCCCGGCCCGGAGCCTGAATGCTTCGTTTTTGAGTTTTTCTCCGGCGGCAATGATTATGAGGGAGTGGATCGGGATATCCTGGGTGCATGCCTGCTCGCACTTGATGCACCCGACACAGGCATCGTATATCTCAGCAAGCATTGTGGGATCATTACGCCCGAAGGCTCTCATGGCATCGGAAATATGCAGGTCGTTTGGGCAGGCTCGCCGGCATTCCCTGCATTGAGTGCATCTTTTTGCCTCTTCGATCGCCTCATCAGGAGAGAGGATGCTCCCTTTCTTCTTCTTATGTTTTGGTCTCATCCGCATCGCTGTCCTGACAGCAATCTCTCCGACCATTTCTGGATTAAGGATAAAAGCCCCGTCAGTCCTGCCGCTAACTAAGTCATCGATGATTGCATCTGACCGGTCTCCTGTACGGTTTGGGAGACCGAGGCAGTTCTTCTCGCTTGTTGCGATCACCGGGATCTGGAGTGCACGTGCCTCGTCTAAGATATCTGTTCTGATACACTGCTCGTCAACAACGATGATATCGGGGATTCCACTTCTGACGTACCGGATTTGCCAGGAGATGGGGCCGATAATCTTCGCTTTTTGGGAGTAGCGGGTCATATCAATCCCGGTGCAGCAGATACCGGTTACTTCGATGGTACCAACCAGATCATTTTCCTGCATATAATCCATGATCTCAACAGCCGGGGGGACATTATGCCCGATAACCAATATCACCGGCTTGGTGGTGTCGACTGTTCCAAACCCGATATCGATCAGGGGAGCGTCAGGATCGGCTTTTGGCAGATGGTATGCAGAGACCTGTGCAATATCTGCCACCTCCATTGAGAGATGGTCGATCATTCCGGTATGGAACACTTTGGATTCCAGGTCGAGCGGGTTTCCCTCCTGTCCGGTATGGGTACAGGCAAGGAGCGATGTGATCTGCTGTTCTGCATAATCGAGTACCTGTTCAAGGTCGCCAAGTGTCTCAGGTTTAACTCCGCAGACGAGTCGGGTGATCGGTGCCTCAACCTTAATATTCAGGCCACCGGGATCGAGCCGTTCATCCTCTCCAAACTCGGTAATGAGATGGGTGACCAGCTCACGGGCATGGCTTGTATGGGTGGCAGCCCCAATACAGGCGGCGAGGAGGACTATCCGCGACTGTTGGGCAGGCATGGTGATGCCGCATGCACCCTTTTTGTCTCCGGTAAGGTCACACTTACCAAATGTACAAAGGCAGCAGAGATCGCAGAAAGGGAGATAAAATGGTTTGTACCGCTTCAGGAGAGTCAGGTCCCAGTCACGAAGTGCTGTAATCGACGGGAATGGAGTTGGCCCCTGCGGTTCATCCCATGTCTCCTGAGCGAGTCGGCCAACGGAAAACCTGATATCCTTGATCTGACCAATCTCGGTTTCTATCTCCTTGATTCTGATACTGATATCCCTCGTGCCCATAGTATACCACACCCTGCTATGATCAGCAGTGGGTAGTTGAGCACAAGCATAAGAGTATCGCATCAGCACTTCTCAAGAGGGGTGTTATTTCTTTTAAAATTGCCAGACACAGGCATGGCCTGAACCTGTCATGATAGATAGTTAGTAGAGCTGGTTATTCGGATAGTGGCAACGCTCTTATATCCGTGTGATACACTACCATGCATGCCGGATGTGAAACGTGATGAGGTTGGACGGAGAGTATTTCAGCTTAAGCAGCAGAGAAGCGTCGAAGAGGCAATAGCAATCATACGCTCTGAACAGGGAAGGAGGTGGAGCGACATATCTGAGGAGGATCTCGGGTCACTGCGCCTGATCCTTGAGGAACTCTGGTTACAGACCGATCGGGAGACCTGGAAGAGCTATTCCTTCTCACGACTGACACTGAATGATATCTTGTCGATCATTCGAATGGGCTACTCCATGAAGAATGGAACGCTCCCAAAGAAAGAGGCTCTGAATCTACTCGGGGAGATATTCAGGCATACAACCACACATGCCTGAAAAACTGATCCAAGTCTGATACAACTCCTAAAAACCCTAATATTCGCGCGCACGTTAGTTTGAGTCCAAATATCTATTTTATAGAAAAAACTCGTAAATTGAACTAATTTTGGTGCGAATGGCTGAGTTGTTCAATTCGAACCTGACTAATGGAAGACAATAACCTCTCCTTTGAATAATATTGTGAGATAAATATAAATATAAATATTACATTACACCCATAATTTCTGATGGCTGGTGCCACCAGAAAATGGAGGTGCCAATCACGTTACATTACCCACAGAACTCTGTTCTGCCCTGACTTCAGGAGGGTGTAGAGCTACCCGCCAGCATATGGTTTTCAGTGGTGAAACGGGCAGGGTTGTATAGGGGGTTTGGAGGGGCTTGGGTCAGCTGGATCGGCAGTGTCATCTGCGGCACTCTACTAGCCGTCTGGTCGAATGCACATGACTTGTATGATAAATGGTGAGACATGGTGTCGGAACAATCGCTATTGCAGGCAATCCGGAAGAAAGAACTCGAGATGAATGTCCAGATCGAGCAGGCACGATCTGATGCTGCGGCAATGATAGAAGAGGCACGAAAGGAGGCCGAAGCAATCATTGAGCGATGTATTGGAGAGGGGGAGAAAGAAGGCAGATCCTACTATGAAATAGAATTTGAGGTGATAAACAAAGAGATTGCCGACATCGGGGATTGGAGGAGAGAAGAGGAACTCGCAATCCGGAAACGATATGAGAAAAACGTACCCAAAGCGGTAGATACAATCATCGAACATGTAGGGGCAGGGTTGTAAGCGATGCTTCAGAGGATGGTAAAGGTTCAGGTGATCGGTTCGAAAAAGGATCTTGATTCTATCGTTGATACCCTCTATCAGGCTGGAACCATCCATCTGGAGGATGCTTCACGGAGTCATGAGCAGGGGAGAATCATCCTTCAGAAAGTTGAAGCAAAAGAAGCGGATGCGATTGCAATGAACCTCTCAAAGATTGAGGGTATAGCGCTGGTTCTTCCAAAACAACCTCCAAATCTCCGCAAGCAAAAGGAATTAGTACAAAAATTAAGTCAGGAGGGGCAGGAATCAATCCTTGCACGGGCACAGGAGGTCATCCATGAACTTGAGGCACCAACACGGG
>NZ_JAUSCG010000003.1 GCF_030651615.1 Methanocalculus sp. | reverse complement strand
TTCTGAAGAGTATGTTCAGGGGATTATGCCTGATGACATCATCGTCGTATCTGCACCCGAGGGGGGCGAGGTGATCCCCGCCCGATATCTCCTCGATCTTGTTCGTTTGTATGATCAGCCGCTCCTGGTACTGCCTCGTGGTCACCCGGGTTCACGACGGCTCAGGTATGTCCTATCTGCCGGTCCGAAGATACTGCTTTCATGCGAGATTGTGCGGGGAACACATCCGGAGCAGCACCTCCTCTGTTCCTCGGCAGAATTTGCAGGAATGGAAATATCGGGTGAAAACGGCTCTGTTCGTATTAAAAACCTTCCTGAGGGAATAACCTGGGAATATCTCTCCTAAAATCACTCCGATACAGAACAACAAATATAAGAGATACCATCCACCAATTATTCTGTTGCCGTGAGAGGAGGGTTGGATGAAAACTGAGGTTCTAAAGAGCATCAAAAAGACCGAAGAAGAGTATCGCCAGCAGGTTGAGAAGGCAATTGCCGAGCGTGAGCAGATAATGGCAAACGCCCGACTTGAAGCCGACAACCAGATTGCCAAGGCGACGGCTGTTGCCGAAGAGTACACAAAGAAGCGTCTGGCGGATGCACGAAGTGAAGCAGCGAAAGAGCATGCCCGTATTCTTGAGGACGGAAAGCAACAGGCCTTTGCCCTCAAAGAAAAAGGCAGAAAACGGATGAATGAAGCCGTTTCGCTGCTGGTTGAGCGGTTTAAGGAGAGGGTCCATGTTACAGCCTAAAACGATGACGCGCCTGCTCATCGTCGGATCGAAGGAGCAGATGTCGTCAGCTGTGACCGAACTCTACCGTCACTACGTATTCCATATCACCGATTATACCAATCAGGGAAAAGAGGGATATGAGGGTTTTCGCATCGGGCAACCGATGGAAGGGGCAACTGAGATCTCAACTGATCTGATCAAGATCCGTTCTATTGAGAATACCTTTGGCCTTTCTCCTGATGATTACTATGATATCTCAAAGCGTTCTGCGCACTCGATCAGAGAGATTATTGAGCGCGACCTCCCAAAGATCGAAACCGAGGTCGCCGATCTCACGGCACAGCGATCAGCAGCAGAAGCACGCATCAGGGTGAATGAACAGCGTATTGCTGAACTGACCCCATTCTCCGCCATACCTCTTGAACTTGGATTATACCAGGGGTATGAGACGATATCGGTTATCGCAGGAAGCACAACCCGGGATATTGAGATGCCTGTTCCTGTCGAGAAGCTGTATGCTTCAGGCAAGGGTGGCGGTACAATGGTCATCTTCTTTAAAAATGATGACCGTGCTATCGTCGAACAGACTCTCTCTGATGCACAGTTCCAGCTGATTCCTGTTCCACAGGAGGAAGGCTCGGTCCGGCAGCGGATCGATCAGTATCAGTCTGAGATCTCTTCTCTGAATGCTTCGATTGCTGATATCAATGTAAAAATTGGATCGATTAAAGAGAAGAGCGGCGATTTCCTCGCTGCCTGTGATGAGGTGCTGAGTGCCGATATCGAACAGGCTGAAGCCCCGCTTCGGTTTGCAACGACTGATCTCATCTTCATTGCAGATGGCTGGGTGCCGGTAACCGAGGTTGAAAATCTCAAGTCCGGGCTCTCTCAGGCGACCGGTGGCAGGATTCTTGTCATGGAAGCCGATGAGTTGGATGATGATCATCATCATAATCTGCCGCCTGTCGAGTATAACAACCCCGGTTTTGCAAAACCGACGCAGTCGATTGTGGATATCTATTCACGACCGCGGTATGACGAGCTTGATCCGACACTCATGATTGCGATCATATTCCCATTATTCTTTGGAATTATCCTTGGAGATATCGGGTATGGTGCTATCCTGCTTGTTCTTGCTCTGGGCCTGAAGAGAATGCTGAAAGGAGAAGCGATACAACACCTCCTGAATGTTCTGAGAAACGCAAGTATCTCTGCGATCATCTTTGGTGTTATATACGCGGAGATATTCGGTGCCCATCCGGGTGCCCTGGATATTACGCTCTGGCACCCGCTCATCAGCAGACACCTGCTGATCGGATCGCATGCCCACCATCAGGGTGATATTGCTGTACTGCTGGTCTTTGCGGTCTGGCTTGGAATTCTTCAGATGACTCTTGGCAGATCCATGAGTGTCGTCAACCATGCACGACACCGTAATATGGTCCATGTTATGGGACAGCTTGGCTGGATTGCCGTGATGTGGGGGATACTTGCTGTGATCTGGTCGATAGCCGCAATACCGCTCATGCCTGATCTGACGATGCTGCCCCCGATTGTTATGGGTTTAAACATTGCCGGAATCATCGGTGCGGTGCTTACGGTTGCCGGTGTCATCGCAATCATGAGGGAGTCACCTCTTGAACTGATCGAGATCCCTTCAGTCGTCAGCCATTCGCTTTCTTATACGCGTCTGGCAGCAGTCGGTCTCTCTTCAGTGGCGATCGCAATGGTGGTCAATTTTATTGCCATCGAGATGTTGATCGAACCTAATCTGAAGGAGCTGACAGCGCTTGGAGTAGTATTAATCATCGTCGGAATCGTTGTCCTTCTCGTAGGACATCTTCTCAATACGGCACTCGGTCTCCTTGGAGGAGGTTTACAATCTCTGAGGTTACAGTATGTTGAGTTCTTCACCAAATTCTATAAAGGCGGTGGAGAAAAATATAATCCATTTGGAAAGAAAAGACAATTATCGGAGGATTAAATATGGTTGATTTAGGAGTCGCAACATTAACACTTGAAATGGTAGCTGAAAATCAGATGGGAATGAAAGCAATCGGTGCAGCACTCGCTGTTGGTCTTACCGGTATCGGTGCAGGCCTTGCAGAGATGTCAATTGGTTCTGCTGCAGTTGGTGCAACTGCGGAGAACAAGGATATCTTCGGTATGGCTCTTCTGCTCACTGTCATTCCTGAAACGATCGTTATCTTCGGCCTTGTCGTCTCACTGCTGATTCTGTTCTAAATGGAGTCTACAATGGGACTTGAAGTTGTCGTCGAAGAGATCAGGGAGAAGGCACAGCGTGAAGCTGGTGCTATCCGTAATGAGGCCAATACAGAGGCCCAGCGTATCCTTGCGGCAGCAGCAGATCGTGCATTATTGATCAAACAGGACGCCGAGACTGAGGTTTCGAGGCTTATCCAGCAGATGAGTGCCCAGGATGTCTCCGCAGCAAAACTCCTCGTCAAGCGTGAAACCCTCAACGCGCAGAAGCAACTGCTCGAAGAGGTTTTCGCTGCAACGAAGACTGCCATAACAGGTCTTCCTATGACCTTCCATGAGAAGATGGTCCGGGAACTCCTGAAGAAGGTGGCAAAGGAGATCAAAGACGGCCTCGTCTACTGCAACAGTCGTGATCAACAGGCAGTTGAAGCTGCTCTCTCTGAACTGAAGACTCTGAGCGGATACTCATTTGGCGGTATCGTCGCAATAGATGGCGGTATCGTTGTGAAGAGTGCAGACGGACAATTGACCGTGGACCTCAGTTATCAGACCTTCCTGGATGAAGTCTGGGAATCGGGGCTGAAAGACGCCTCGGATATTCTCTTTGGATAGGAGGTATGTGCTGATGTCTGTGGTGATTGGCGGTCCGGCCCCCTATGTCTATGTCTGCACGCGAATGCGTGTACGCAAATCCAAACTGCTTCCGCGGGAAGAATATCTCCGGATGCTGAACATGAGCCTTCCCCAGATCACCCGCCTCATTGAGGAGATGGAGTACAAGAGAGAGATCGATGAGCTTGCGGCATCGTTTAGCGGCATCGATCTCGTCGAAGAGGCGCTCTCATGGAACCTGGCAAAAGAGTTCCAGAACATCCTTGCGATCACCCCAGGTATCTTAAAACAGTTCACGAAGTCGTATCTTCGCAGGTGGGATATTCAGAATGTCCTCACCATCATTCGCGGGAAGAAACAGGGTATGACTGCGGGAAAGATCAAAGAAGTGGTTGTTCCTGCAGGTTCACTCGATGTACAGTTTCTTGATCGGATGATTGCAGAAGAGTCGATCGAACGTTCAGTCGAGATGCTCAAAAGCCACTCTCTCTACTCAGTTATTGAACGGGAGTACCAGGCTGCTGCTGAAAAGGGATCGTTTGGAAGGCTTGAGAATGAGATGTACCGTCAGTTCTATGCTGATCTGATTGCTGAGGCACGGAGCGGACTGAAAGGCGGAAACCAGTTCCTTATATCGATACAGCTTGATATCGATATCAAAAATATCAAGACTCTCTTCCGTTTAAGGGCCCATCCGGTCTCTTCGGA
>NZ_JAUSCG010000238.1 GCF_030651615.1 Methanocalculus sp. | reverse complement strand
CAACCGTACTCGAGTATGCGGTTCTTCACCTGAAGGTCAAAGACATAGTCATCTGCGGCCACTCGAACTGCGGGGCGATCCGCGCCCTTGACAAGGAGAGCAACGATTCCTACATCCCGCTCTGGCTCAACAATGCCCGCGAGGCAAAGGAGCGGGTGGATGCAAAAATTAAGCCCCCGACGACACTTGCCGAAAAGGATGAGCGCTACCGGTTAATCGAGCATGAGAATGTGCGGCTCCAGATTGAGCACCTGTACACGTACCCGCTGCTCAAAAAGGCTGTTGACGAGAAGAGGGTAGAAGTGCACGGCCTCTACTACGATCTTACAAACGGGCTGCTGAGCCGGGTAAAGTAAACACCTTTTTTTTAAAACTACCCGATCCGAAAGGTTTTTTCATCCCCGTCATTCCAGTATTTTTGGATACATTACCGTTCGGCACGAAGGTATGACATCAGGCTGGATGATGGTACATTTCTCAGGACAACGGAATCATATGGCTACCGGGCTGAGGGGGACGGCACGCTCATCTTCTGGAAAACCGACCCCATCCCGGCTGATGCAGGCGTATTCCATGCAACCTTTACGAAGTTCAGGGATCAGAAAGGGCTCTGGGAATTTTCTATTGATCTGAGTCAGGTATAGCCTGAAGAAGGGTGACATGAGCACCCGGGACCCGCACCCACCCTCACTTTGTCCCCGACGGCCCATACAGGAACTCGCAGATCTTCCTTCCAAGATTCTCCTCCCGCATCTTCAGCTTTACAAGATCATAATCCCCATCCTTGTAGGAGGTGAAGAGGAAGAAGAGAAAATCAACTGTCAGGTTCATCACCTCTTTTTTGAACCGGACCTCAAGCATTGTATCGCCGGTAAAGCCCTTGATGGAGAACCAGTCCGTCTTTTCGAACTTGTAGAAGCCTTCGCCGAGAGCCGGGAGCGATTCAACCGTCCCAAAGTGCGAGAGAAAGAGGAAGAACCCCTCCGGTACCGGTTCGCTGATGAGAAACTCCTTCATAAAGGAGCCGTCTGCACAGACCTTATGCCGTACTGACCGGACGATTCGCATGTCTTGCAATCTCCCGTATTGCTTCTGCTGCAACCCGGCACTCCTCATCGGTCGTGAAGACAGAGAGGCTAAGGCGGACACAGCCCTTCCCTCCGTCAATTTCGTTATGCACAAGCGGTGCACAATGAAGCCCGGTACGTGCAATGATGTTGTATCCCCGTGCAAGAATGAATCCGACATCATCATTTGCGAGCCCGTTAATGTTGAAGGCGATCACCGGCAGATCCGGATGTTTGTTGTAGATTGTGATATTCGGCTCTTTGCAGAGCTCCCTGATGATGAACGATGTCTGCCGCATCGACTGCTCCTCAATGGCAGAAAGCCCCTTCTCCTCAATGAATGCAACTCCTGCTGCAAGAGCCGCAAGACCGGGATAATTCTGGGTCCCGATCTCAAACCTCTCCGGCATCTCAGGGGGATGATCGAGTGAGAACGAACTCGTGCCCGTTCCCCCGAACCGGACCGGAGCAATCCTCTCCGGGTCACGGAGATAGAAGCCGCCTGTTCCGGGCAGACCGAGAAGGGCCTTGTGGCCGGTAAAGACAAAGGCATCAACGGGCAGATCGCTCAGGTTGATTTTGATATGGCCTGCGGTCTGTGCTCCGTCTACGATGAAAAAGATCCCATGATCATGCAGGATCTTTCCGATCGAATGGATATCCTGCAGAGAACCGAGCACATTGCTCCCGTGTGAGAGCACCATCAGGCGGGTGTCCGGCCTGATCGCCGCCTCAATCATCTCCGGCCGGATAGAGCATTGATCATCGAAACTGATGATCTCCAATTGAAAACCGGATGATGAATGCCGCTTCTTCAGTTCATGCAGCGGTCTGAGCACAGAGTTGTGGTCAAGCGCTGTCGTGAGGACGTGGCAGCCGGAATCAGAACCACTCGTTTGCTGTTCGGTATAAAATTTCTGAATAAACCCGGAGATCAGGATATTCAGGGAGTCCGTTGCATGGGCAGAAAAGACGATATGTTCCGGTGGCTCTGCCCCAAGGAATGCAGCGATCTTCTCCCGTGCAAGAGAGATATAGTCCTCCCCCTGTGTCCCGGTCGTCCTGCCCGACCCGAAGACAGGCAGGGAGAGGGATTGTTGGATGGCCGCGATCACGCCGGGAGGTTTCGGCCAGCTGGTGGCAGCGTTATTCAGGTAGATGAGAGGTTTTTTAGTTTCCGGGGAGGAAGATCGTCCATCTGGCATCTGATTGAGTTGATCTGGCGGGTGTGAAGAAAAAGGAATCGATATACACATGATCCCTACGGATTCATGAACGAACTATTCAAGAGAGATATGCCTTCAGTCTCCAGATAAGGTAGAGCGGAATCTCCAGAACCTCACCATATTCATCTGAATGCCAGGCAATATTCCTGATACTATCGTATTATGTGTGTCTTGTACACATTTTTCCAACCTATTTTGTGATATATGTGCACATTTTCCTAACTTAACCTATGAAGAGCCATACTTTGAAAGATCCCCGGATAGAGAACCAAATTTCCAGCCTGCCTTTTTCTCTCATCACTCTCACACCCTCTCTTCCCGCCGGTAACATCCGCATTACAGCCTGCTGAACACCTATGCAGGGGGATATGGAGGTACATCCGGGAAACCGAGAGCGATCCAGCGATCAACGGAGCATCAACGCAGACGAACAACGGAAGATATGAGAAAAAGGTATTTTCCCAATCAGAGAAGAAGAATAACAACGGAGAGAATCTATGAAGATAAGAACGATTACAACAGTAACCCTCGTGCTTGCACTCTGTCTCCTCTTCACGTGCGGATGCACCACGACGACATTCCTGAAGCTGGACGAATCTCCTGAATATTCTATTCGGGACATTCTCAACTCCACCAAAATCGCAGATTAGAATTTCAAATCAAATAAGTATTCAGACATCGACAGAAAGAACAATACATCCAACTGCCAGGCAATACCTGATAGTTCAATCCATCTGCAATCCAACAGTTCGCATCAATAAATATCGGGAGGTGATGTCCAGACATGGAGAATAAAAAACATATACGAAACAGCACAGCCGAATTTTTAATCTTCACTGTATCATCAGGCGAAGAATCAATCGAAGTCCGGTATGAGGATAATACAATCTGGCTTAGCCAGAGGGTGATTGCAGTACTCTTTGATGTGACTACTCCGACAATAAACGAGCACCTCAAAAATATTTACGAAAGCAGGGAGCTAAAGCAGGAGGCAACTATTAGGAAATTCCTAATAGTTCAAAAAGAAGGGAACCGCGATGTCACACGAGGTATCGACCACTATAGTCTCGATGCAATAATATCTGTCGGATATCGCGTAAATTCACAGAGAGCCACACAATTCCGCCAATGGGCAACACAGGTCCTTACTCATTTTGCAATAAAGGGATATGTAATCGACAAAAAAAGAATGGAGAACGGAAGTGTTCTGAGTGTAGACTACTTCGAGCACCTCCTCGCCGAAATACGTGAAATTCGTTTAAGCGAGCGAAGGTTCTACCAAAAAATTACCGACATCTATGCTACAAGCCTCGACTACAACCCCGATGCACCCACAACAAAGGAATTCTTTGCAAAAGTCCAGAACAAACTCCACTTCGCAATACACGGAAATACTGCCGCTGAACTGATAGTGAATCGTGCAAAAAGTGAAAACGAAAACATGGGGCTTACAACATGGGAAAACAGCCCCAAAGGTAAAATTCTAAGAGCCGACGTGACAGTCGCCAAAAATTACCTGACCTCCGATGAACTTGAATCTCTCGGCAGAATAGTCAATGCATGGCTTGATCTCGCAGAAGACCGTGCAAAACGAAAAATTCCAATGACAATGGAAGACTGGTGTAGGCGCCTTGATGCCTTCCTGGAATTCGATGAGAGAGAGCTTCTTACAAATGCCGGAAAAACAACTGCCGAAGCTGCAAAAGAGTATGCCTTATCTGAATTTGAAAAATTCAGGGTTATACAGGATAGGCTTTTTGAAAGCGATTATGATCAGATGATTCAGGAAGCAGAAATAAAAGCCCTTAAGAAGAATCCATAAACAAGCGCTGGAGAGAAGAAGAACCAGGAGTATCCCCGATGATCCACACCCACAGAAACATCATCCTGATCGGCATGCCGGGGGCCGGGAAGAGCACTGTTGGCGTCCTCCTTGCAAAGGCGCTCGGCATGCAGTTCATCGACTGCGACATCCTGATCCAGCAGCAGACCGGGAGGAAGCTTCAGGAGATCCTCGACACAGACGGCCCCGATGCATTCCGGCAGATCGAGGAGGAGGCGATCCTCTCCCTTCATCCCCGTCATTGTGTGATCGCAACAGGCGGGAGCGTCGTCTGGAGCAGGGCGGCGATGGAGCACCTGAAATCACTTGGATTGGTTGTGTACCTGGAGATCTCTTATCCAGAGATGGAGAAGAGGATCAGAAACATCACCACACGGGGAATCGTCCTCATGCCGGGCCAGACGCTACGGGGGATGTACGAGAGCCGGGTGCCACTCTATGAACAATATGCCGATTACACAATACCGTGTTCCGGTGAAGACCCCGAATCTGTTGTAGGGAGCATCATCACAATCAGCCGGCAGGAGTAGAGTAACCGTAAAAAAGAGTTATGAAAAGACCTCGACATTGCGATCATATTCTGGATATTCGAATCAGAAGCTCAGAATTTCGCAAGAACACCCGCTACTCAAATTCGATTTCTGCCACCAGGACCCACTCTCCCTCCTGTTCATCTAAGCTGACCGTAAGCATGCCCCCTTCATGCACGCCATAATCCGAATACGGCTCATTTAAGAGCGTTCCCTGAAACGACATGCCATCCTCTGACTGGCTATTCAGGCGAACCCAGACCAGTTCGGGTTGGATGACCATGTCGGTGGTGAAAAGCAGAACCGATACATCATCAAAATACACAGGGGCCCTGAACCTGTCGATATCCACTCTCTTTCTCAATGTGTGCAGCATTTCCGGATCATAATAGAGCATCCATCTCTGCTCCTCATCAATTGAGAGGACCAGTAATTCCTCTCCGGAGAGGAGTTTATATGCCTCAACGTCTTCTGAAATAACGGTCAATCCCTCGCCGTGATTATCAAAATGGCGAATAATCTCAGGCAGCGTATCGGGAAGGCGCCGGCAGAGCGAATGGATACGGAAGAGAATGCCTTCTTCATGATCCACATAGAAATAGCCGATGCAGCTGTCGGCATCCGGCAGCAGCAGCCCCTTCCCGGAGAGAAGATCGGAAATCGGAGTATTAATCTCAGCCACCGCCCACCTGTTGACGATCTCCCGATCCCCAGTGCGTGAATGTTTCGTGTCCATAGTACCTGGTACATGCTCTTCATCCACAGAGGTAAAGTGGTTTCGAATTGTTCAGGGAATTGTATTGATTCCTGGATTCAGACAATAAGATCCTAACAAAGACACTCGCGATTATGAGAGATGACCTAACAGATGCATCACCGGGTGCACTATCCCATGCTCCGGAATCATGTAGACAGATAATTATTCCAGGAAGACGATGATATGCAGATAGTACAAGGCACCGGATCATCGGCGACCAATAAACTGTAAACGCAGAACAGACAGGGGGTGGAGTAGGTGAATGTTCGGAACCAGATAATTGTCATCATCGTCCTCGTAATCGCAGCTCTGGTTTTGGGGCTTGGTGTTGCCACCCACATGCTCATTCTCAATGATTTTGCCGATCTTGAAGACGATCACCTCGAGGCAACGATGGAGAGGACCATCAGGTCAATTGAGAGGGAGCAACAGTTCCTCTCAACAAGTGTGATGGACTGGTCAGACTGGGATGACACGTACTTGTTTGTGCAGGGGATGGATCCTGAGTATGAACAGAAGAACCTTGATGAATCGGTATTTCAATATTTTAAACTCAATGCAATGGTCTTCACCGGACCGGATGGGGAGGTGGTCTTTGCGCGTGGGTTTGACCCGGATGAGGGTGAGGAGAGAGAGGTTCAACCGCAGCTCTATACACTCCATGACTCCCTCCTGATATCTGATGCCGAAGAGCTCTCCGGGATCTTTGAAACAGAAGACGGGCTTTTGCTCGTTGCAATACGGTCGATCCGGATGAGCTGGGGAGAGGGACCGGTCATGGGAACCCTCCTCTTTGCACGTGCAATGGATGAAGGATGGATAGCGAACCTCTCGGATCTCGCCGGGGTTCCAATCCAGATCACCGACATCCCGTACAAGCCCCTGCCAGCGGGTGAGCCCTCTCTCTCCATTTCAAAAGAGGGAGATACCATCACCGGATCGGCCATAGTTACCGATCTCTTTGGAGAGCCGGTTATGGTGCTCTCGATAACCCAGGAGCGAACAATATACAGGAAGGGAATTCTCGCCTATCAGTCGGGGGTGGTAGCGATCCTGATCTTCTCGGCAATCACTGCCATCCTCTTCTACCTGCTCATAAACCATTTTTTCCTCAGGAGAATTACCCGGCTGAACCGGGAGGTGCAGAATATCACAAGCAGTACCTCCCTGCATCAGTTGGAATCGACGGTGATGACGAGGTGGCAGAACTCGCAGCCTCGATAAACGGAATGCTCGAGTCCATAGAGAACGATCAGCAGGTGATCCGTGAAAGCGAAGAGAAATACCGCATTATTGCAGAGAATACCGCAGATATCATCTATATCTGTGACATGAACCTCAATCTCACCTATACCAGTCCTTCGGTTACGAAGGTGAAAGGTTTCACCATTGAGGAGGCGCTTGCGATGCCAATTGAAGAGAGGAATACTCCCGCCTCCATAAAAGAGATCATAGCACTCTTTGTTCTGGAGATGGAAAAAGAAGCCTCAGGTGCTGCTGATCCGGACAGAACCGTCACGTTCGAGAGCGAAGAGTACTGCAGGAATGGATCAACCATACTGATTGAGAACTCTGTCCGGTTCCTGAGGAATAAAGACGGTGAGCCGGTTTCAATTCTGGGTATCGGCCATAATATAACTGATCGGAAAAAGGCAGAAGATGCACTTCAGCTCACAAATGCAAAACTCCAGCTCCTCTCCTCCATCACCCGCCATGATATCCTGAACAAGGTGATGATTGTGAAGGGATACCTCGGGCTGGCAGAGGAGGAACAGGGCGGGGAGATGCTGACAGAGTACCTGAAACAGGCACAAACAGCAACTGATGAAATTCAAAGACAGATCGAGTTCACACGCGAGTACCAGCAGCTCGGGATACAAAGCCCGGCATGGAAGACCATCAGCAGCCTGATTGAATCAATCGATGACAGAGAACTCCCGATCGCCTGTGATTGTGACCGGATCTCGATCTATGCCGACCCGATGATCGAGAGGGCCTTCTTCAACCTCTATGAGAACACCCTCCGCCATGCAGAAGGGGCAACCCTTGTACAGATCCGGTGTGAAGAGACCAATTCCGGTCTGCGAATTACCTGGGAAGATGATGGCCCCGGCATCCCGGATAAGGAGAAGGAGATCATCTTCGAACGCGGGTATGGCAAGAACACCGGATTTGGATTATTCCTTGTCCGCGATATCCTTGATATCACCGGGATTACCATACTTGAGGATGGGGTTGCCGGGGAAGGCGCCCGGTTCAGGATGCTGGTGCCGGAAGGCGGGTACCGGACCGGATAAGAAAAGTACACGCAACCTTTCTCAATCCCGCAAATACCGGGCATATACATCATCAGGGTATCAGTGCGTCCACTCAATGATCGGAATCTCCGGACCGACTGCTTTGATGATGTAATCCCTCATGTCAGCATAATGGGGGCAGGGGAAGCCGATCGGATTACCTCTCATAATGCATGATGCAAAAACGATCGCTTCTGCACCGCGATCGACCATCATCTTTGCCCGTGGTATTGCCCGTTTGCCCGGACAGCCCCCGCATGTCACAAAACCAACGATATCAACAGGCCCTATCTCACTGAAGGCGCCTTTTCCCTCTTTTGCAATGCTGAAATCTGTCGTTCCCGTGCACATATCCTCGGTCATCATACATCGTATTATTCCGACTTTCATAGAGGTGAATGCATATGGCAGATGATAATAGTTTGGATTGAGGAGAAACAAGTGCACTCCCACCTGTTTCAACAAATAGTTTCAATCCTCTTAAATACCCTAGTTTTTATATATCGAAAAGGAGAGTTACCATATGAACAAGCAGATCTCCTTCTCTGCAATCATCATCCTGGTGATTGCTCTGCTCGCTTGTGCGGGCTGTGTCTCCGATCACCCGGTGTATGAAAAGTCGAGCATCGGTGAGATGGAATACAACAAAGGCCTTGCCGAATATGAAGCCGGAAACTTCCGGGCCGCAGAAGCCGCATTTGAAGGATCAGCGGCATGGTACTTTGCAAATGGTTTCCCGGATGCAGGCATCACTTCACGGAATGCGATGTTTAAGACGATCCGAACCTATGGCGAGTTCCCATTCAATGAGGCTGCCGCACGGGATGCCCTGAGAGAGGCGGTGCCCGGCATCACCGATTCAGAGATCGATAGCTGGCTCACAGATCACGCCCAGACGCTTGTTTCTGATGGCGAGACCCTCTACTTCTCTGATACCACGAAGAACTACCTCTATGCCCACACAGAGATCCTCCAGAAAAGGGATCTGGGATTTTCGTTTGCCTTTATGTCCCGATATGCTCTGGCAGAGGATCTCCCAACAGTCAATCTCCCTTACCGAAACCCGGTACGATATGAAGGGACCATGCATCTTGAGATCGCAGAAGAGGATCTCCCTGCAGGAGGAACACTGAAGATCTGGTACCCGCACCCTATCGAGACCAATATCCAGCAGGATGTCTCAGTCACGAATATGGCATACCCGGAGTACATCGTGAAAGGGCCGGATGTTCATGGCGATATCGGGATCATCTACTATGAGATCCCAGTCGATGCTATCAAAGGTAACCTGCTCATCACGATTGATATCGGATTCACATCCTATGAAGCCGTTTATGTGATCGATCCCGAGATGGTCGGGGAGTATGACACCAGCGATCCGAGGTATATCCTCTACACGAGATCTGAACGGAACATCGAGATAAACGATGCAATCAGGAACAAAGCCCGTGAGATCGTCGGGAGCGAAACAAACCCCCATAAGCAGGCCCAGATGATCTACGAACATATCATCACCACCTACCCCTACAGCCATGTCCCGCATATGTCACTTGATGCCAAAACCCCGAAGGTGGCTGAATCAACCCATATGTTCATAACCGGCCATGGCGACTGCGGCACCCAGAGCATGCTCTTCTCTGCATTCTGCCGGTCACTCGGCATCCCCGCCCGTGCAACAGGCGGCTACCAGATGATCCTCCAGGATGCGCCAAGCCCCCACTTCTGGGCAGAATACTATCTCACGGGATACGGGTGGGTGCCGGTTGATCCGACCGTCGCCGAGGGTGCCGAATGGTTCGATATCCCTGAAGAGGACCGGATAGCCTTTAAGAAATACTATGGAACCAACATCGACCCGGCCCGGCTTGTCATCCAGAAGAATGTCGATGCGACAGTCGAGCCGGATTACCCAGACGATGCAGCAGTCTTCAGGCTTGTCAGGCAGTATCCGGTGATTCTAAGCGATGCATCCATGCAGGATATGGAGTTTTTGGCAATGGGGGGCTTCAGAATCAATCTTGTGGCGAAGAACTGATTCTCCTTTTTTTAAACTGATGTGGGCGACTACTCCGTCAATCCCGGTCACTTCTTCTCCCGCCAGCATGAAAGACCGGGCGATACCAACTGTTGATAAGATTCTCCCCAGATAGCGTACCATCTCCCGAACGCGGACGTTTTTTACCGTTGATATGGCAGAGAGGGTACACATGAAAATGTGATAACGAGGGAGATTATTTGACTCGTTATATGTCACTGGATATCGAGGATCCAGGAGAAATAGCAAAAAAGGAAAATTATTGGTGGCTGGTGGTAATAGTGGTTATTTACGCTTCTTATACCGCCCCATAATCTGACCTTTTACTCCCTTATCCGTAGTCCTTTGGCGGATACGATAATCCGCATGAGTTTTTGGGTTATGTATTCTTTCAAGTGCCATTTTATTTCACTCCATATAAATTTAACAATACTAATGAGATTATAAATAGGTATTGCATTCTTCTGTTTTTTGAAACATACCCCCACTCTCATGCAACCCAAATGATGCCTTGTTAACCACATCATAACAACCTACCCCTACAGCCATTTCCCGCATATCACTCGACAGCCGGATACCGAAAGTGGCTGAATCGACCCGAGGTTTAAAACAGGCCATGACGAATGCGGCACCCGGAGCATGCTCTTCTCGGCATTCTGCCGGTAAATCGGCATAAGCGCCCATGTAACCGGCGGCTACCAGATGCTTTTCCAGAATACGCCAACCCCCCATTTCTGGGCTGATTACTATCTCCCGGGATATGGAGCTTTTGACAATGGCAGGTTTCAGAATAGAACTCATGATGAAGAACTAATTCTCCATTTTTTTAACGAAGCTGCAAGTCCTGACGTTCCAAATAACACCGGACGAGTTCAGGATCAAAGATCCAGCAGACTTTGCCATTGGCATCAATGGCAATCTTGTTTGATTCAATCAGGTACTCTATAGCGGTTTTGAAGGTCTGGTACATCATTTTCCGTGGGAGAGATGACCAGAGAGCTCGCCGCCGGAATTCACCGCTATACTCCTGAACAAACTCCTCAATCATCCGGATTGTATCAAGTGTAGGAGAGTGTGCCGAGGTACTGGCAGCTGACATACACAATGTGGTATCATATAACTATACATAACAAAAGCTCAACGAGGCTAGAATCAGAAATCACCCTTCCCACCATCTAATCCCTACATTCCTCACGTTCAAGCTCATCCAGAAAATCAACAAGGAATACATGCCTCTCCTCAGCCATCTCAGTTGCAGTTTCCGTATACATCCGATCCTTCAGCTTCAGCAGCTTCTTATGAAAGTGAGCGACCGCACCCACTATCCCGGTGCCATCCTCCCCCGCCTGCATGAAGGTTCGGGCGATGCCGACTGCACCCATCGCATCAAGCTTGTCGGCATCCGAGAGGATCTCAGCCTCGAGCGTCTCCGGGGCAATCCCCGAGCTGTACCGGTGGGCACGGATCGCATGGGTGATCGAATTGATCCTATCGCCGGGATACCCGATTGATCGGAGATACACTTCTGCCATCTCTGCCCCTTGCTCCTCATGGGGCAGACCCGTCTCAAGTTCAAGGGAACGGGCGATATCATGGAAGAGGGCGGCTGGGATGAGTATCTTCATATCCGCACCCTCGTTGTTGCCCATCATCTCAGAGAGACGGGTGACCCGTGCAGTGTGATCGAAACCGTGGGAACCTGAATCCTGAAAAAAAGTCCTGACATACTCTGACATCTTCTCCATCTCTTCATCCATAAGAGATATCTGAGATTTAAAAAGAGAAAATGATCTCCTTTCAACTGCTATAATCTGCAATCCATCGCCAGATTATTGCCGTGCATAGGATAAGGTGACAATGATCCAGAGAGGGGCCATGATTGAGGGGCTTATCTCGTCAGGAGACACTCAATGCATTCGAATGAGGCAGTCTCCGATACGATGTATCAGATCTACCGGGCCAAACCATCTCCAAATGCAGACCACATTCCTTTTGGCACCCTGATCTCAAATCTCGCTCCTTTACCAAAAATCCCTGTCTCTCTGATGTGAAGCCCGGTGATACTGAGGATCTCACGGGAGAGGAAAAGCCCAAAACCGGTATGCTTCCCAAATCCTTTCTCAAAAATCTGTTCTTTCTGATCATCAGGAATTCCGGGGCCATCATCCTCCCAGATAATAAGCAGATCATTCTCAAGAATCTCGCAGTGGATCTGAACCATGGTGGCCCCTTCCGCATGCGCTATGGTATTACCCATTAAGTTATAGAAGACCTTCTCTATCATCGGGTCAGCCAGCAAATTCAAATTCATACAATCATGTTTTATCCGGATCAGAGGATCACTCAGTTTTTTGATCAGCTCTGAGATCTGGAACCATTCGGGCTTCTTCATACCCAGTTCCTCATACGTGTGGGTGAACTCGATCTGTTTCTCTATAGAGGTGATAGCATTTTCGATATTATGGAAGTACCTCAAAAGATTCTCATCCTGAATCAGATCTCTGGAAAGCCAGAGATATCCGTTAACACCCATGATCTTGTTGAGAATATCATGCCGGGTGATGCTTGAGAGGATCTTTAACTTTTTGTTTGCGACATAGAGTGCTTCTTCTGTGAGTTTCTGTTCGGTGATATCATGAAAGGTTCCGGAGAGCTGGAGTGGTGATCCATCCGGGAGACTCCGGGTTATCTTCCCTCGGATAATCATCCAGACCATGCTGCCGGAAGAATGCTTCATCTGGCTTTCAACTTCAAAAAAGGGTGTTTTTCCCGTGATATAAGCGACAAGTCTTTTATCAACGAGAGGATTTTTTTCAGGCTGCAATAATGTATCCCAAAAGGTATGGTATGATCGTGTGCCTTTGTGTTCATAACCAAGGATATTACATGCCCGTTCATCGATTACAACTTCCATAGTGGGAATATGAAGTTCCCACATTCCTGTTTCAGATCCAAAAAGTGCAAGCTGAAGTCTGTTTTCATTCTCCTTAAGCGCTTCTTCCACCACCTTACGATCGGTGATGTCGCTGAGGATGACACGGTAGATCTGCTCACCATCTTTCTCCTGTACGGAGGTGGCTTGAAGATACACCCAGATATGGGTTCCATCCTCTTTCATCATTCGCAGTTCACACCCCTGTATCCCGCTGTTCTCAAAGAGCAGCTTGCGGTGCATATAGTAGATATCCTGATCTTCTGTATGGATGAAGCGGGTAATCGGCTGTCTGAGGAATGCCGCCCTCCCGCTTTTACCAAGTAAGTTGACAACTGTCAGGTTCGCCTCAAGGATCAGCCCCTTTTCATTGACAGTACAGTACCCCACAGGCGCCAGATCATAGAGTTCAAAATACTGCGCCCGGGATGCATCCAGATCCACCAGTGTTGCTCGCAACTCTTCATTCTGCATCTCCAGCTCGATCTGGTGCACCTTCAGTTCATGAAGGGTCTTCCGGACTTCACTGGCTGAAAGGGACGCACTATCCTGAGCGAAAGACTCTGCTTTATGTCTCGCGATCTCTTCAGCTCTCCGGCGTAGTTCGGATAAATCACGTGATTTTTTGTCTTCTTCACTCATTCTGCACTTCCCTCTTTTCTGTTGCGGTCAGGGTTTTCAAGCGAAGCGCAGGTAATTCCAATGAGGGCACCTCTGGTGTCACGTAATGGCTCAATGGTCAGATCGTATCGTATCGGTCTGCCATCACGGGTAGTTTGTACTTCCTGCCGCGTTCCCTCCCCACGTTCGATCACCTGTTGTTTGATGGCTGTCAGCTTTGTGGCATCCTCTTCAGGCACCATTTCTGCGTCAGTCTTGCCGAGCATCTTCTCCGCAACAATCTCCGGATTGGTACTAAATATCCAGGTATAGCGCAATGCCAAATCCTGATTATAGACGACAATAGGGAAGGCGCTGAGCCCGATACGCATACGCTCTTCATTCAGACGAATTTCGTCTTGTGCATTCTTTACCTTCGTAATATCAACAAAGGTGAGCACAGCCCCTTCTATTTTAAGCGTACGATACGGCAGGATACGTAATCTGTACCACCTGCCATCCTTGTTCTGCACATCCATTTCTTTGGGTATCAGCGTGTCCAGCACGGATTGTGCATCCTCTGCCAGACTATCATAACCGACGAGATTGGAGAGGATATGGGCTACCGGCCGCCCGATATCCCTTACGATCAGATTGATGATCCGGGTGGCTTCGGGAGTGAAGCGAAGGATCTCCAAATTGAGATTTACAAAGATGGTGGCAATACCGGTCCCGGCTATCAGAT